>JBAVZX010001221.1:0-3676 GCA_049589015.1 Phormidium sp.
GGGTAATGGGTGGGTTATGTTTTCTCTGTTCTAATAAAGTAGGTGCAGGACATATTCGCCACTTAGATTATGGGGAAATTAAAATAGGGGAATATGCTAATAATTACCAAATTGCGGGAATTACTAATAGAATGCAGCAAATTGCCGATGATTTTGAACGTGCAGGAAATAAGCTACAATTAGCAGAAGATTTGCTATTAGCACGTTGGCAAAAATTAGTTTGGAACATTCCTTACAATGGGCTTTCTGTAGTTTTGGATGCGAGAACTGATGAATTAATGAGTAATCCTCATACTCGCAAATTAGTTGAAGAATTAATGTGGGAAGTTGTAGCGGGGGCGAAAAGTTGCGATCGCACCATCCCCAAAACCTTCGTAGAAACCATGCTACAGTACACCGACAAAATGAAACCTTACCGCACCAGCATGAAAATTGACTATGATGAAAAACGCCCTTTAGAAGTAGAAACAATGTTTGGAAATCCCTTAAATTTTGCCCAAGCAAGAGGCGCAAATTTACCCAAAATCACCATGCTTTACCAACAATTAAAGTTTTTGGATAGCCGAAATTGTAGTTAACATCATGGTAAATTCATCGCAGCTAATCTAAAATAGTTACATCACTCTCTCATGAGCCTTAGTTATGATCCAAATTACAGATAAGCGAGTACGCTGGACTATAGCTGACTTGGAACTATTTCCAGATAACGGTAATCGCTATGAAATAATTGATGGGGAGTTATTTGTGACAAAAGCACCAAATTGGAAACATCAAGAAGTTTCGGGAAACTTCTATTCTGAGTTAAGAAATTGGATACTTGAGACTGGTTTGGGGCGAGTGGCGTTGGCGTAGCCTGCCGTAGGCATATCGCACCCGGTATAATATTTTCCGATGCTGATAATGTTATCCCCGATGTAGTTTGGGCTAGCAACGAAAGATTAGCTGCTTTATTAGATGAAGCCGGACATTTAACCGCCGCCCCAGAATTAATAATCGAAGTACTTTCCCCAGGAACAGAAAATCAACGACGCGACAGAGAATTGAAACTAAAACTTTACTCAACAAGAGGAGTTCAAGAATATTGGATTGCTGATTGGCAAAAGCAAGAAATCCAAATTTATCGCCGGGAACAAACTACCTTAGAATTAGTTGCCACTTTGTTTGTTAATGATGAATTAAATTCCCCACTTTTACCAGGCTTTACTTGTTCCGTATCCCGAATATTTGCTTAATCAAATCATCTGTGAATTTAACCACAACTTAATTAAAAGCAAAATTCCTAAATGTAGCGGATACAAAGGATAAAACAACTTATAAAACGGTTTATCACCTCCCCCTTTTTTGCCGTTATATAAAGCAATAATTCCTACCGAAGCTATGCCAAACAACTCGACATAACTCCATTGATTCAGATAGATAAACAATAACCGATAACCAATAAAAAAGAACCACCATTTGGCGCTTTGCAAATTAATAATTGACATCAAATAAATTAGAATTAATGCGGACATTCTCCCCTCAACCCGCAACAATTCAGCAATTATCATGAAAGCAATAACAATTAAAAACTTGAACAACTTTGATTCAACTAACTTAGTACAGCGAATAGTTATTACTCCCAAAGCCAGAGTAAATAATATATTGAGTTCGCTGGAAACAGAGAAAATTAAATAGGAGAATTTTGCATAAATAGGTTGAGTAATAACGCCCCAAACTATTAATCTAAACAGATATTTTTTAATATCAGACGTATATTTTTCTCCTTCTGCTGCTAACCAAGCAAACAACGGAAAACTTAGCCTTCCTAAAATAACTAAAATAGTCACTTGCGGGAAAAATAACCTCCCCACATGATCGATAATCATTAGGGAAAAAGCTATCAATTTAATATCGAAAGCTGTAAGTTTTTTAAGGTTTAAGTTGTCAATAGTTTCCGACATATATAGCAATTATATTTCTTTGAACCGCAGAGACGCAGAGGACGCAGAGAGAAGAGAAGGAGGAGTTTAAGGATTGCTGTAATTACCAATCTTCTCGCTTTGGCGATGAGTTAGTCCAATCATCTACATATTCGTAAGGTGGGATTTTGGTTTCTTCTACTTCTTCCTCTTCCGCCTCTTCTTCTTCATATTCTAATTCTGCTTCTTGCGGGGGATTTTGGGTTAAAGGTTGGACGACTTTGGCAATAGCATCTTGGACAAAAGCTTTGACAAATTCATCTTTTTTATTCAACTCAAATTGCCTTTGCACAACCTCTGTAATTCCCCCATCACCCCAATCTTGATTTTGCCGAAAATACTCAATAAAACTTTTTCCAGCAATGCGGGTTAAATAAGCAGCACTTACCCCTTGAATTGCCTTACCAACTAAATAAGTAGCAATATTTAATTGTAATGCTCTAGAAACCAATTCGATCGCACCTTTAACTATACCTAAACTAGCGAGAGTTTTACCTAAAGAAAGCGCCAACTCTCTCCCTCGTTCCATATTCAAATCACAGCCATAAATCTTGCCAATTTCTACTACCATTTGGGCGTTTACTGCCGCAGCTGCTAACAAATCTACCACTGGCAAAGGTGTGACTGCAATTACTCCCGCACTTATCCATTGATACCGTTCTACAACTTTATCAGCTTGACGGTGACGTTGAGCATCAATTATTTTTCTGGCTTCTTCTCCTAAACGTTGTGATTGTAATAAAATATTATCTGCCATTAAATCATCGCCTTCTGCCCGCAAAATGTTTGCTAAACGGCGAATTAATGGCATAACATCAGGTTCAGGTTGGATAATTTCTCCAGTTTCTAACTTGACTGTGCGGGGATTTGCTGACACAGTAACCACATCAGAAGTAGAAATAAAACTTCTGACTCTTTCCCGAAGTCGCGCCAAAATTCTTTCTTTATCTTCGTCGGTGTAAAGGTCGATTTTGTTGAGGACTAAAATATTGCGTTTACCAATTTCTGCTAAGGCTTTTAAGGGAACAAATTCTGATTGCAGCAGATCATTTTCGACTACAAATAATAGTAAATCTGCCTCGGTTGCTAATTGACGGGCTAATTGTTCTCGTTCTGTTCCCGCAACTCCCGCTTCTAAAATTCCAGGGGTATCAGTAATTAAAATTTCCCGTTCTAAACCTGTTAATTTCAATTCGTAGGTTTCGCCAACTTCTGTAGTTCCCATTGGCGCACTAACTTTGCCTACCATTCTGCCCATTAAGGCATTTATTAAGGAACTTTTGCCCGATGAACCTGTACCAAATATAACAACTTGGAGGTTTCTTTTGGATAAATTAGTTTCAATTTCTCGTGAACGACTTAGTAAAGCTTGTCGGGAAACTTCGTCTTGAATTTGTTTGACTTGTTTTTTGACTGCGCGGAGATTTTCTGCTGCTGCATCCGTCTTTGCTTCGGGAAGTTTAATTTTTGGTTTGCGGCGCTTTGGTTGGTTTTGCGATCGCCAAAACATCATCCCATAATATATAAAAGCCGTAATCAGCAACGCCAGCAGCAATATCAGCAACAACACTACCACATTAGCCAACAAAGGCGGCGCAGACCAAGCAATATTAATATAAAGCTGATAAATGGAGTTAACTAACCAAATCATCAGCCCCAAGACTACAGTAAGGGCAGCTACTAAAGCGAGAAGTTTAGGCAGTGACATGACAGAAACG
>JBAVZX010001222.1:0-3858 GCA_049589015.1 Phormidium sp.
TGAAACTAATGGCGAAAATTCAAATTAGTACGGGTGAAACTGCTATCAGTCTTTACGATTGGATTTACCAAAATTTATTCGCTTCTTGGGCAGGTGAAATGAACGGTTCTTTACTTTTCGCCTTCATAACTTTGTTATTTTGGTGGGCAGTCGCTTATTTGATGTATGCTAAACGCTGGTTTTTCAAAGTTTAGCATATTTTCCCGATCGATTCTGAGGGGAATTTATTCCCAAATGCTGAAGGGACACAACATCATAAAATCATCTTGGTAATCCAAAATTTCAATGATGTCCTGTCCTTACACTTTTCAACTAGCTGGAATTGCCAAATCTTGAATTACAGGCAAATGATCCGATCCAACTTTCCGCCCAGTGTGAATGTTTACTACTTTAATTTCAGGACTTAATAGAGACTGATCGATCGGAATTGATAGGAGAGGAAAAGTAGTGGGCCAAGAGGGAAGAATGCCGAATCCATAGCGGGCATTTTTCAGGGCGGTTTTCTGAACGAAACGCTGGTAAAATGGCGACCACATGGTAATATTCCAATCTCCTAGTGCCACTATCGGATGTTTAATTTCTTTGACAAAATCAGTGAGTTCTACCAATTGTTTATTTCGCCGATAAAAACTAGCTTTGCTGGTGGGAATACTCAGGTGACTGGCAACTAAAGTAACTATTTGATCTCTGACTTTTAGATCTGTTACGAGGGTGTTTCTGCCGCCACCTAAGTTTTGAATTGCGGGGTTTTCTAGGGGAATTTTACTGTAGATTGCTGTACCCATATTGGTACTATCTTGATTAGTGAAAGAGTAAGGAAAGCTATCTTTTAAAGCGGTTAACTCTTTCATCCAAATTTTGCTGACTTCTAGGAAAACTACGATGTCTGGTTTTTCTTCTTTGACTAAGGAAATGACTTGAGGGTAATTTTTATTATTCCACAAAACATTAGATTGCAAGATGCGAATTTGAGAGGCGATCGCACTATTGTTTCCCCATTGAGGTAAATACCAAGGAACTATTTCTCCCAAATTAATGACAATACAAATCAGGCTAACAATTGCCCACTTTTGGCGACGAGTGAGAAAAAAGAAAAATAGGGTACAAAGTCCCACGACTAAGTATTGTAATTTGAAATGGGAAGTCATTTCTAGAAGGTAATGCAGTTGTCCAAAATAACCAGTAAAAGTTAATAAAGTGACAGAAATTGCCGCTAAGATAAACGCCCAAGGAATCAAATTTTTGAAGTTCGATCGCCAACTGAAATCTTGATGGAGAAATGACCATTTCAATTTGATTTTTAAATCGGTGGAAATGGGTAAGCGATCGATTTTTTCAATCAATTTTTGCTCTGGCATAAATTGACTGCGTTTTTGACAAAACTTCAACAGCAGATGTTCGATCGCTGCTTTGCTGAAAATATTGCTGATGAATCCTAACAGTAGGGAAATGGCAATTACTCCCCGTCCGCCAAAATGATTATAAATCATGGCTAATGTCAGATAAATATCTGTTTCGTGAGAGAGAAACTTAATAATATAAAGTAGCAAAACAGGTACGCCAAAAGTGATTAGGTTAATCATTACCTTTTCCATAGTTGTAAATTCTCCATTTGGTGATGATGAAGGTTTTTCGGAATAATTTAATCGCTGATAGTTGCCGGAAAAACTAAAGTATTATGATCGGGTTTGGAGAGGGGAAAATTCTCCTCTGAGTTGGCAGCAAAAATAGCTACTAGCAGGCAGATAACTATGGTAATGACTACGCCTGTGCTGAAAGACCCAAGAATGTTCAACAATGTTATTGCAATAGATTTAGGTTGCATGGTTGTCCTCACAGATAAAGTTTTGACTCTTATCTGCTTGTCAGGCGGACTGGGATTAACGCTGCGATTTGTTACAAAACTTTATAAAGTAGTGGGAGAAACCGAGTTTCTTGGGAGTTATATCGTTTACACAAATGATTAATACAAATAGGTAGGGGCGGGTTGAGCCAAAATCTTTAATGCTTTCATGAATAAGATAAAAGTCAAAAACCGCCCTTTCCCTTGCATCTTTCGCAAACATTTAGGTAATTGGTATTACATTCTGGCGAAGTGTTCTAAGAGCGATCGATGAATGAAAATAAAACCACCACCAACTTTTTGCAGAAAAATTAGCTTGGTACAGCGATCGAGAAAACCTGCATAATTCCAAGGAATATCGCCATTAATATAGAGAACGAGGCGCAACACAAAATGTTTAACGCAAGCTTCGCCACCGCCAACAACTAATCCGAAACACATCCCCAAAAATGTCCACAACAAAAGCGGCGTATGCAATATTTGAGCAATTAATCCCATACAAAGTACGCCAATTAATGCCAATATCAGTGAATTTTTGCCACTATTCCAAATTCCTTGATTCGGAACAGTAACGGTAGCAATTCCTGCACCAGTTAGCCCACGAATTAACCCAAAAGTCAGCCCTAAACTCAGTCCCCAACCTAAACCTAAAATTATCGAATGTTGGATTGTTGGGTGAAAAATTTGTCCTTTAGTTGTAAATAATATCTCATAAAGCGGTCTAAAAATCAAGCCAAATGGCAAACTAAAAATTAAACCCAAAATCAAGTTCTTTCTAGTTTTTTTCCAAGACCATTGTAAAGTTTCCACTGGGTTAATTTGATTAATTCCTATAAAAATCACCCAAAACAATCCCATTACCAACCAAAAAATTGCTTTCTTGGTTGAGTACAAGTTGGTAAATACCGAGACAATACCTAGACAATAAATTAACAACAAACCTATTAAATACATCCATCTTTCCTGGGTATTTCTCAACCAATTTGGCTGCATTCTTTCAATTAAAAATACCGTTTGCGATTCCGATTCCATTTGTTTAGCAAGTCTACTCAACCAGTTCTTTAGCTGTTCTTTAGTCTCAGTAATAGTCGCACCTTTGCGGTTAAACATTCTGTCGATATAAGCATTAAATAAATGTTGGTGAAGTTCACCTTTACTTTTTTTAGTTAATTCGCTAATCGATAATCCTTGATTGGCGAGAGTGATGATACTTAACATCAAGGGAGATTTGACTAATTCTTGTAATGTTTCATCTTCGGATATGGCGCGGTTAAATGCTGTTACTTCAATTCCGGCGTTGACAATATATTGTTGAATTTGTGCGGGAGTTAGGGGTTGTAAATAAATCGCTGCTTGTAAACTTAATCGCTGAGAAAGTGCGTCATAATCTTTAATTCGGCTGCACACAACTATTTCGGTTTGTCCATATTTTTGGATAAATTTATTTAAGGCTAACACACAAGCGGGTCGGCGTTTGGGGCTAACTTCGTCTAAGCCATCTAATAATAGTAGTAATTGTTGTTGTTTCAGCCAATTTCTGCCAATTTCTGGTGAAACTTGATATTTGGTGTGCAATTCTTTCACTAGCCAATCAGCAATTGTTTGTCTTTCTTCTGTCCAAGAAGATAAGTTAAATACTACGGGAATTGGTTGGGTTAAGTCTAATTGCGATCGCCCAATTAAATCTTTCCCTAATTCTAATAAAGTTGTAGTTTTCCCCGCCCCAGGTTCGCCTAAAATCAGCAAACTGCGCCCTACTCCCAACTGATCGAACTTTTCGCTAACAGTGGTTCCTTTGGGTAAAATTTGCTTTGGCAAGTTGCAACTTTCCCAGACTAAACCCCAAGGATGTTCCACCGCATCTAACCGTTCTTCTAATCCTAATTCTATCAGAATCTTACCATGTAGGGAATTTTCCAACACTCCATTAATCCAGTAATTCGTAACTTTATTGAGCAAGATTTGTCGATAGCGATAATCTTGTTGACTGAGTTGTTTAAAAAGTTGCTGAGAAT
>JBAVZX010001223.1:0-2287 GCA_049589015.1 Phormidium sp.
TCACCAATTCGGCATCGGCGGCGATATCAACAAAGGTAGCTCCCCCCATGTCGGCAGCTTTCACTATTGCGGCTACTCGCTGGCGATCGAAGTTGTTTAAACCACTGATCACCTTTAAAGCATGACCTTGGTCAAACGCACGCTGTAATACTGCTGAGATCGTCATAGTGCAACTCTTCTTCAAAAAATGTATGGATTATTGTTACACTACCTGCGATTATAAGCCAGATCCTCTGGGTAAATTTTCAGGAGCAGGGAACAGGGAACAGGGAAGAAATTTGTCCCGGCTTGAGTTGGTAGCCGCAAAATCATGATGATTTTGTTTTACAGGATGCAATTTGTACTCAGTTCGTGCTGTACCCTCTATTTTAAACCTTGTCGCCTTTATCAAAGGATGGGACTGGTGCTAAATAGTTTTAGAAATACATACAAGATACTGTACAAAGCCACTCATAAAAGTTACAATTGTTAATAATACTTAAAGTAAAGCGCCATGAAGACCAGTCAGACATCAACAGATCTTGTGCGCACCTACCTTCGTGAAATTGGTCGGGTTCCCTTGCTGACTCACGAACAGGAGATCATGTACGGTAAGCAAGTACAGCGCTTAACAGCTTTGCAGGTTGAGAAAGAATCTTTGGCTGCTCAGTTAGGTCATGAACCCACTTTTACTGAGTGGGCGCTGCAATCTGGTCTGTCTGAGGCAGAATTGCGGCAGATTGAGAGAGAGGGCGAATATGCCAAGCGTAAGATGGTGGAAGCTAACTTGCGACTGGTAGTATCAGTAGCCAAAAAATACATAAAACGTAATGTAGATTTGTTGGATCTGATTCAGGAAGGCAGTATCGGGATGCAGCGGGGGGTAGAAAAATTTGACCCCACTAAAGGCTACCGATTTTCCACTTATGCTTATTGGTGGATTCGCCAAGCTATTACTCGTGCGATCGCTGAAAAAGGCCGCACAATTCGCTTACCAATTCATATTACTGAAAAACTCAATAAAATTAAAAAAGCTCAACGCCAACTTTCCCAACAGTTGGGCAGAGCAGCCACAGCAGCAGAACTGGCAAAAGAACTAGATTTAACTCCCAAACAAGTCCGGGAATATTTGGAAAGGGCGCGTCAACCATTATCACTAGATTTGCGCGTCGGCGATAACCAAGATACGGAATTGGGAGAACTTTTAGAAGATACTGGTCTTTCACCAGAAGATTTTGCTGTCCAGTCGGCTCTGCATACAGATTTGGAAAAGCTGATGGCAGAGTTAACTCCGCAGCAGCAGCAGGTATTGGCAATGCGCTTTGGTTTGGAAGATGGACAAGCCTTGACTTTGGCAAAAATTGGCGATCGCTTAAATATTAGCCGCGAAAGAGTCCGCCAAATTGAACGGGAAGCACTCACCAAACTCCGCAAACGTAAAGCCGACATCGACGAATTTATCGCCAGTTGAGATGGGAAATTCACTGAAATTATGCTATTTATCAGTGGATTTCTTGACCTGGAATTTTAAATTTTAAATTTTGAAATTTGATTTACCTAGATGCCATTTTCATCAATAGGCTGCTAGAGTAGTGAAAAAGTAACTCTCAGATAGTCATTTTAGTACTAGGAACCATAGACTGCTGCCAGAACATCTCAACGAAAAACTGAACAGGCTGCAACTAAAAGGGAGATAATCAAGTGAAACATCCATCCAATAGAGTTCCAGAATTCTCTGGAGACGATCCAGAATCAAATAATTGGCTGTGGCAATACGTCCAATCCCTGAGTCCAGAAACGATCGCCCAACTCTCTAAACCCACATCTGGAGATGTATTTCAGGTGATGGAACGCAATATTATTGGACTTTTAGGAAATTTACCGTCAGAACAATTTGGGATTACCATCACCACTAATCGCGAACATTTAGGGCGACTATTAGCCTCAGCCATGATTAGCGGTTACTTTCTGCGGAATGCAGAACAAAGAATGGCTTTTGAGAAGTCTTTACAAGCAACAGAAGCCAACTCTTCAGAAGCCGAATAATTAAATCGCCAAGGATTAACTAAGCTGAAGATAGGGGCAATCTGTAAAATTGTTTAATTGCTTAAATGAATAAAAATTCAAATTTTCCCCTGCCTAAAACTCTCCATGTCAGAAACTATTTTTCCCCTACCCCACAAAATTATTGGTGTTGCAGTTATTTGGAATGAACAAGGTAAAATTCTCATAGACCGCCGTCGCCCAGAAGGATTAATGGGAGGATTGTGGGAGTTTCCGGGCGGCAAATTAGAACCTGGTGAAACTG
>JBAVZX010001224.1:0-4270 GCA_049589015.1 Phormidium sp.
GTAGGAAAGCCTGAACATCACTTCTTCCCAAATCTTGAAGAACTAATCCTTGCCAAGATCTACCTGATTTTTTTTCCAAGCTAGCACGGGCTTCCTGTCCTTCTAAAGCTGTACTTATACCTTCTAAACCTCCAGTCTTAAAAAATCCATAAAGGTACATAAAAAGAACCATAAATACTAAAGCGATCGCTATTTGTTTCTTAGTAATTTGCCGAATCCAAAAATTAATAATTCCAGCCACCCAAAATAAAGCCCAGATCGTATTACTCCGACTACCCCGCAGACCGCCAAAAAGCATTTGTAGAACTATAAAGACAAGCAGAACTATTATTAAAATAATCCAATTTCGCATTTTTTTATTTTTTTGAGCAAAGGCAGCGAAACCCATCATTGCTAAAATTGGGAAACTTTCAGAAAACAAAAATATTATTCCCGTACCCTGAAATTCACCTTCTCCTTCTCTTCTAGCTGCTCTTGTAGCAGCTTCAATGTAGTTACTTATTCCGCCAAACTTTTGGTAAACCAATAACTGTAAGAAAGCAGAAAACATCAGGGCAAAGCAAAGAATTGGAATAAAACGCCGTCGGTTGAGTTGCCAAACTGTTTGTTTGGCACGATTTTTAGTTGATTGAAAGGCAAGATTCCTAGAAAATCGATATATCCAAAGACCTAAAAAATTCAGAATTGCCATCCAGCCAATCCAAGGTCGCCAATCAGGAGGAGGTGCGATATCGCCTCCCATCCAAAAATTCCAACTAACATGAAATAAGGGTGCTAAAAAGAAGAAATGAAAACCCAATAAACCGAGAATTCCAACAGAATCGAAGATGCTTAAGCGACCTCGAAACCAATCAATTGCATCAATTCCGATGAGAATTCCACATAGCGTGACGGGGAACAAAAACCAGTGCCAAAACTGGTCTGAAGTTTGGATAAAAACCAAAACAATCAGGAGGCTAAGGAAAAAAGAAACGATCGCACTATCTTTATCTACAGTTTTGAGATGTAAACTATTCTGGGTCATACAATCACCTTTACTCCTTTAGTTCTCCAAATTTTTAGATATAGATCTTATATAGTTGCCAACATTAACGTCATAGAAAATGGTGAGATTGTTGATTCCGTTTTGAATATTAAAAGGACTCTCTGCAATCACACTCAAAGCTTCGGGTTGATTAATGCTCGATCGCGTCTGGAAAACTGACAAAACCGCATCTGCCCAAATAGAAACTGATTGCGAAAGAGATAATCGTTGTACCAAAGGTTTAATTATATCTACCTCTTCAGTAATCACATTTGAGAGTAAACAAGGTAGCCCTGCTGCTTGTGCTTCCAGGGAAACTAATGGTAATCCTTCGTAGAGAGATGGAAAGAGAAATACATCGATCGCACCCCGCATCAGTCGGACTACATCAGATCTCACACCCGCAAAAATTACTTTTTCAGCTAAACCCAACTTTTTAACTTCTTGTTCTATTCTTTTACGAAGTACACCGTCACCAATCAATAAGAGATAAGTTTCCGGTTTTTGTTTGGCAACTTCTGCGACAATTTTTAAGAGAAATAGGTGATTTTTTTGGTCAGCAAATCTGCCAATGTGACCGATAACAAAAGCATCTTTTGGAATACCCAACTCGGCGCGAACTGCAACCGGATCGATCGCATCTTGAAAACCTCTCAAATCAATGCCGTAGTAAAGTATTTGCCAACGAGGATCGCTTTCCCAGTTAGCACCAAACAAAGCTGCAACTGCTGTGCGAGAACACCCTAAACCAAGAGTGGCATAGCGATCGATCCAATGTTTCATCAAACTAAAATACAAGTGTCGATATAATCCTGCTTGCGTCTGAAGGAGAGAACTATCATTATGGCTGTGGGCAATGCGGATGGGTACACCAGCTTGTTGTGCCAATCGCAGAACATAACCGCTGAAGTGATGGGGATGGCTATGTACAATCTGATATGAGCCATACTCGCGTAAGATTCGCTGGAAATTAGTGGCAAAACTCCAAGGATTCCAGCGATCGAGCGGACAGGGAATAATGCGACTACCCAAGGCGCGAATCTCTTCATCATAATCTCCCGGTTTAGTTGTGAGAACTAGGAAATCCATCAAGAAGCGATCGCGATCGATATGTCGCAAAACGTGCATTAACCAAGTTTCAATTCCACCCCGCACCATTTGACTGACAACGTGCAAAATCCGAATTGGACGATCGCCTAATGTGTTTTGTAGATGCGGTTTTGATCTAGCTATTGAATCTGTGAAATACATTTTTTTCAGTTCCTCTAACTTTATTAATCACGAATATTAACTACAGCTTGAAAATTTGAGCCAAGCATATACTGAGTGCTGTTTGGCAAGTTGTGCAAGGAAAGAAAAACGGTTTCAAGTCCCTCTGCTTGATTGTCCAGTTTGGGTTGAATTGCGATCGTACCCGTACTTGCACCAACAGGAATAGTTACAGAATTAGGAATGGTTCCATAATCTACCCCATTTTCAGCTGTTCCGCGAATGGTGTAATTTACTGTTAATGCTTGACTTAAATTGCCTGTGCGAACAATCAGAAACTCTCCAAAATCTCCAGATTCAGAAGCATAAATATCTGACGCTCTTATGGTGACAATTGTAGGATCGCTTTGAGTAAAATTTAAGTTAACATATTGATTTCCATCTTTCTCACTAGGTAAAAAATTAAAGTGAGCATCTTGAGAATTTGTGATTGGATTTCCTGCAATCGAAAGGTTATCAAAATTGATATTGTTAATGTTTCGTGCGGTATCGTAGCCTTGAAAACGAGAATTTGCGCCGCCGCGATCGTCCACTTTCAAGTTATTTATGTAGACATTTCTAATCGAACCTAATCTATCGACAGAAGATTCAGGTTGCCATCTGGGTACTTTAATTTGCCATTGAAACAGACTAGCTGCTTTATCAGTTTGCGGCGTATTAAGAATATCTTCAACTCTAATATTTTTAAAGTAAATATTCTCAAAACTTGCTCCCGAAATCGGCCACAACCCTGAAAACTCATTAGCAAAAACCACATCGATATTTTCATAAGTAACATTTCGGATTAAGTCTTGTTTTGCCGTTGTCCCTATTTTAAAACCATTACCTCCATAAAATACAGAGTTTATAACATTAATATTTTCATTGTTTTGAATTGCCCCATTCTTGTCACCACCATGAGAGGTAGCATCATCCGTACCTTTGTAAAGAACATTGTCGATCGTAATGTTTCTCGAAGACCAAAAATCAAAACCATCTGTATTCAGAAATTCCGGTTCTGGATCGGCTAAAATTTTGACATTGTAGACATTAACATTCTCTGAATAAGACATCCAAACATTAGCAACCGCTGGATCTAGAAGAAGAGTATCTTGCAAGAGAATATTTTTTGCATTCTTCAACAAAATTAAACTGTACCATCCGCCTCTCGATCGCCAATAACTCCCATTACCATTGATAACTCCGCGCCCCAAAACTTTGACATTCTCGGCATTTTCAATCTGAATTAAACCCTTTCCGTAGGAAGGATCGATTTCTTTCGTTGCTTCCAAGACTGCTCCTGGAGCCAAATATAAAGTTAGATTACTCTTCAGGTTGAGTTGTCTAATTTTGTATACTCCAGCAGGGAAATAAAGAATACCTTTTTGGGCTGAAACTTCATCAATTGCGGTTTGAATTAACTCTGTTGCTTCTTGTTTACCAGTATTATCAACTCCGTAATTTAAAACATTTATTACATTAATATCACCAATATTGGGAGGTTTTTCTTCTAGAGGTTCAGGAAAAATAAATAACTTTCCATCTAAAGAATTGGGTTGATGAAGAATTAATTTTCTAGGTTCGGTTAGGGAAAAAGAAATTGTATTTTGGTTTCGATTTGTTGGGATTTCGTAACTTTTAGGACTAAGGGTATATTTTTCGATCGCTTCATCAGCTGTAATTTCAATATCAACTTTTCCTGCAAAAGCGAATTGAACATAACTCGTTGAGTTATATTTTTGCACCGTTACAGGTTGACCATTAACAGTAACTGAATAATTACGGCTTTCTGTTAATAAATCTGACTTAGGATAAAATTCAATTAAGCTATCACCCGATGATATTTTGCTATTCATAGATACTGTATTAAGCGTTACAGCCAGGAACATTGTTAAAGTAGTTAGTGTCAGTAAAGATAAATTAGATTTCCATTTTTCCAGACTTGGGAATTTTATGCAACGCATAAAAGATCGCTCCTAAACTAAAAAGTGTTTGGAC
>JBAVZX010001225.1:0-2838 GCA_049589015.1 Phormidium sp.
TAGTTAAAGCGTTAGAACGTCCGGGAATTCCCCACAATAATCGATAGGTTGGCGAAAGGGTAACATCATTAAATTCTACTGAGGCATTTTCAAATCTTTCATCCTCATATTTAAGTGCTTTTAATTCGCCAAAGTGAGTCGTCGCCATTGTTAATAAAGTGGTGTTGGCGAGATGTTGTAAAAGTGCGATCGCCAAAGCACTTCCCTCGGCTGGATCGGTTCCTGCACCCACTTCATCGAGTAATACAAGGGACTGGGGGGAAGAGGTGGGGGGAGTATTTTCCCCGATCTCCCCATCTCCCCATCTCCCCATCTCCCCAGAAATTGCTGCTAAAATTCGACTAATTCTACGGATGTGACCGGAGAAAGTGGAAAGGCTTTGTTGCAGCGATTGTTCATCACCAATATCGGCTAAAACTTGGTCAAACCAGGGAATTTCTACGGGTTCGCGTGCGGGGATAAATAAGCCGACTTTTGCCATTAAAGCTGCTAAAGCCAAAGTTTTTAAAGTAACTGTTTTTCCCCCTGTATTTGGCCCCGTAATTGTGACAACTCTGATGTTGGGTTGCACTAATAAATCAACGGGAACTACTGCCGATCCTTCTTCATGTTTTTGTTGCCAAACTAACAGAGGATGGCGCAATTGTCGCAGGGTAATAGTTTCTTTTTGGGGTTCAATAAACCTTGGCGGATTTGCTTCTAACCATAAACTATATCTGGATCTAGCAGTTGCCAAATCTAAGGTTGTAGCGATCGCCAATAATCGCTCTAAATCTGGTTTAACTTCTGCAACTTGTTCCGTCAATGCTCTGCGAATTGCTTCCGCTTCGTTTTGTTCTTGACGCATTAATTGCCGCATCTGGTTTCCC
The DNA here is from genome assembly GCA_049589015.1 of Phormidium sp. Lineage (GTDB taxonomy): Bacteria > Cyanobacteriota > Cyanobacteriia > Cyanobacteriales > Aerosakkonemataceae > Floridanema. The sequence continues at coordinate 870 of JBAVZX010001225.1, forward strand.
AAAGATACGATCGCATTTGGTTCCACATAAAGAGTCGCGCCACTCATCGAAGTATCATGAACAATTCCCGGAATTGCATCTTTACTAGTTGCTTTTACCGGAATCACAAAGCGATCGCCTCTTTGGGTAATTACTTGTTCTTGAACGGCATTATATTGGCGTTGAATAATGAGTTGTAAAATCTGATAAATTTTATCTCGCTGTTGGCGCATTTGATTGCGAATTCCGGCGAGTTTTTGACTGGCGCGATCGGCAACATCACCGCGATCGTCAATACAGCGATGAATTTCCTGTTCTAACTCTGGATAAGTGCGTAACTCTGCCACTAATTCCGTTAAAACAGGCAAATCTTCTTGATTATCAATTACTCGGCGCAGTTGTCTAGTTCCGGCGAGAGTTGTAGCAATATTCAACAACTCTTCACCGGACAAAATCCCTTGCAATTCGGCTCTTTCTAAAGCATCACCAATATCAGTAATACCATCGAAATTCAACCCAGAAACTAAGCGAGTTTCTAATTCGTAAACTTCCTTAGTTTGGGCTAAAAGTGTTAAACTTTCCCCTTGAGTTTGGGGGATTTGTAGGTGACGGGATGCGATCGCTCCTAACTTAGTAGCAGCGAAGGTAGATAAATGATGGCACAAGCGGGGCCATTCCAGTAGTTCTAAAGTTTCGTTTTGAATCAAGGTTTAAAAAATGTAATTTCAATAGGGTAAATTATTTTGACAATTGCGGAGTTTCCACAGGGATTAAAGGAACTAAACACAGAACAACAATTAACTATCTATATTAAATTCTTCCCAAAACTCCAAGATTAAATATTCTGGAATTAAAGGATAATTTTCGATATGATCCAGTTGTTCCGCATCCAAATCAGTAAACATTTCCTGCAAAACTTCCTCATCTCGCTGATAAAAAGGTCTTAGTGGAGCCAAGTAATTGCCAGTCAAGCTAACCATATTGAATCCTATTGCCTGAGAGTTTGTAAAGTTCTTGTTACAAACTAAGGTCGATCGAGGCAGTTAAACCTCTGTCAATCTGCTTAACCTGACTGGCTATAATCCCTCTCAAAAGTAGGATAACGAAAATTAAAGGGGACTGGGGACTAGGGTACAAGGAGACAAGGGGAATTTTGAGCCCGCCTGGGACTCAAGTCCCAGGCTAATAGCTAAAGTCCACTAAAGTGGACTGAAAGCTTTTAATTTCAAATATTTTAGTCCTCTTCAGAGGACTTTCGCTATGAGCCTGGGACTTGAGTCCCAGGCGGATTTTGGGACTGGTGCAAGATGTGAGTTGTAGGGTGCGTCAGACCCTAGATCTAATCGAAAGCATCAAGGTTTGAACTTCTGACGCACCCTACTAATTGGGCCCTGCCCTAACTAGGCGTAGCCACTGGTACAGGCTCATAAAGATACTCAAACCAGTTACCATCAGGATCGCGTCCGTAAAAAGAAGCGGTACCATCGCGATGTTCGTGAATTTTGGTTAAGTGGATATCTTGCGCCTTGAGTTGTTCGTAAGCAGTTTCCATTTCCTGACGCTCACTGAACACAAAGCCAAAATGTGCTCCTGCTTGATCGTAACCTGGGCTCAACAACGCCAAACCATCATTCCCAGCTTTCAGGTAAGCCCAGTCTGCATCTTTCCAAACTAATTCCAGACCCAAGTTTTGGTAAAACTCAGCTGCTCGGCTAATATCTTGAACACAGATGGCGACGTGCCCCAGTCGTTTCAACTTCATAGATTAAAAATCTTAACGTTTCTCCCTATTTTTCATTGTATAGCAGTTACTTTGGAATAGGTTTTCAAACCTTTATTTCTCCAGACAGATGTTTGTGTACTATGTTGTTTAATCCCGCCAATCTGCCTTATTGGATTTTTTTAGGAATGGGCGTGTTGCTATTCCTACTAGTAATTGTTTCTGGTGGGGGAGATGATGATATCGAACTAGATGCAGATGCCGAAATTG
>JBAVZX010001226.1:0-2703 GCA_049589015.1 Phormidium sp.
CGGTAGGGCATACCGAATTTCAAGCTTGTGGAGAGCAAGTAAGACTCGTTAGCAATCCTGCTAAAAAGCGTTGTTCCAAGAAACAAGAATCTCCCGTCACAGCGTTAGCTTGACGGGAGAGTGTCAAAATCTTCATGGGGAACTTCCGTACCCCCCGATTGAAATTTAATCTTGTCTAGAGGGTGAAGTGGTAAACCAGTGATTTGGGATAATCTCTTGCTTAAAGTGGATTTACCACCTCCAGCATTACCAAACACCGCTACTTTTTTCATTCGCCACTCTCCTTTTAGTGCTTTTCTGTCACTTCGTAAGGTAGATTTTGGGTAACGAAGTATTATTGTAACATATTTGTAGTGCAAATTGCATTGTGTAGCAGTTCTGGCTATAGATGATCTGAATTGATATTAGATATTTATCTTGCGGAGTTCTACAAGACCTCCCTCAAACACTTGCACTCTTAGCTGATAGTTTTCCATCAATGACATTCCAATCAAAGGTTCTGAATCAGCTTCATCAATGGGAATAGTCAAATGAATTCCATCCCAAATTACAACTGCTTCGTAGATATTGAAAACGCATTCACTACCATCTCCAAGTATGGCACGTCCTCGCCTTTTCCATCTCAGATTTAACTGGGAAATCAGGTCTGGAGGTAGTGAAAGCCAACCATTGAAACCTGTGTCTACGATCGCATTTTGCGTGTAAATTTTTCCTTCAAAGTCGAAGATTGAAATCGGAATAATTGCTTCAAAGTCTGCATTAACAATTCCAGTTATCATACAGATCTTTTGGTGCGTCCACCGAATCGACGTACATAGCGGGAACCAATGCGAACAATCCAGATTTGAGCGTCTGGGTGATGTGCTTCTAGGCGATCGCAAGCAGCTATTTCACTAGCATCTACTTCAAAAGCTCCAGTTTCGATGTCGATCGCGACTATTTTGCCATGATTGCCAGCTTCAACTAAAGGGCGAATTTGAGTTTCGTAAATTCGATCGCCTCTTTCGGCAAATTCTTCTTTACTATAGCGGGGTTGCTGAACTGCCATTAGTTTGACCTCCTAAATAACGTCGAATGTACTAATAATATCTTCTAGTAAAGGAGCATCGAAACAACTAAATCTAAAATCTAAATTTACTCAGGGACTTCAACAAGATTGGCGATCGCAGTTCCCAAACGAGTAAAATGATTCGGATTAAGTGTTAGGATAGTAGACACCTCAGCTTTCAGCGCAGCTTGTGCAATTAAAGCATCGAAAATACCGCCACCGGGAATGTTTAAAGTTGCCATTTGAGCTATTGCTATTTGATAATCATTGGAGAATAGGGGAATAACTTCAAGGTACTGCAAAACATCTACAATAATACTCTGAGCTTGTTCGGGAGTAATGCGTGGTTGAATTGGCAAGCGCGTGATTACAGAGTAAGTTTCCGCCAAACTGTGAGTTGAAATAAAACCTTGAATTTGTTTAGATTCTGCTGCTTTGAGTCGTGAGAAGCAAACAGAATGCTTTGGATGATTGAGAATGAATGCAGGAACTAAAACAGAGGTATCAAATAAGACTTTCATAAAGCCTTATGATCCTGAATACGTTCTTCTCTTAAGTCATCTATGAAAGTATTAAGATCGAAGCTTTCTGGTAACTCTGCATCTACTACTAAAATTCCTTCTTTTCGATAGATTTTAGCTTGGTTAGATTGAATTGTATTTGTTAATTCTGAGTGTTCTTCAGGAGATTTTTCGGGTACTTGTTGATTTAGACTATCAATTTTTTCAGCGACAGCTTGCCAAATAAACTGTTCTGTGGAAATTCCCTGTATTCTTGACCATTTTTCGATATTTTCTTGGAGTTGAGGAGTAAATTTCATATTAAATAATTAGTTGTGTATTCATTTAGTGTAAATCTCACTGAAGAAACTTTTCTACTCGTCGTTCTTCTAACATTGCAGCTATTTCTTCATCTGTTGGCGCTGGCTGGTCTGTTTTTAACAAACCTCGCATTCTTTTAATTGCGGCTGAACGATCGGATTGAGAAATTGGTGTTTCTTGCAAGGATTCAATAATGGCGGTTAGTAGTGCGAGGCGATCGATCGGCGATCGCTTGCAGATTTGCTCTTTCAATTCTTGTAGCAACATAGACGACTCCAAACAAGCTTAGTGCTTGCTGTGCTTCGGTTTTCACTATATTAATGTCAGAAAAATTAGCTATAATTTCAGGCAATATACTCATTTATACAGTTATACAATAGCCATGATTAGCATTGCAGACAAAATTATGAACCGGATTCGCGGATATGGTCGCGGTCGGCGGGTTTTTACGCCTAGTGATTTCCTCGACTTTGGTAGTCGAACCATTATAGATAAAGCACTGTCCCGTTTAGTTAAAGATGGTTCACTGCGGCGTATCAGCAGAGGTTTGTACGATCTTCCTCGTATGAGCAGTATTTTAAAGCGTCCGGCTCCACCGAATGTTGATGCAGCTATTAAAGCATTGGCAAGACGAGATAACATCAAGTTTATGCCAGATGGCATTGTTGCAGCGAATAGCTTAGGCTTGACAAATGCTGTTCCTGCTAAGATGGCTTATCTTACCGATGGTACGACAAGAAGCTTAAAAGTGGGAGGTTGTACTGTTCATCTCAAAAGCGCCAAAAAGCACTTATTGTCGTGGCTGGATCGCCCAGGTTTAACAGTGGTTTTAGC
>JBAVZX010001227.1:0-3142 GCA_049589015.1 Phormidium sp.
ATATAGCGATACATGGAAGCCAAGATTGCTACTAATAACGGTGGCATTTTTAAAGCGATTAACCCATTTAATAAAGCCGGAACAGAAGTAGTTAAAGTCAACAGATTTAACATTGATAAAGACAGGAAAGCTTTAGTTGTCACACTCCCCAATACCGTTAAACCCTCTGAGGTAATTTTGATGATTCCCCAAGACCAAATAATGTCGCCACCACTGCGAAACAAAGTACCAAAAAGAATTACACCAACAAAGGCAAATTCCACAGCTATTCGCTTAAATAGCACTGGCAAAGTCACCTTACTTAGTAGCACTAAACAAAGTACACCTAAACCATAAATTCCCCAAGTCCACCATCGACCATTGGGGGTTAAAGCAATAGCAAATACTAAAAAAAGAGTGCAAAGGACGCGAGTTTTTGGGGCTAGGGAATGCCACAAACTAGATTGTTTGCTATCAATATCTAACTGAAAAGCGTTGATGTGTAGTAGCATTTTAGATTTGAGATTTTTGCCTCTGCCATCTGATATTAAATCTGTTTGTGTCGGAAGAATCATTGATCTTTTCTCTTCTCTCCTTCTCTGTGTCCTCTGCGCCTCTGCGGTTTTCATCATTACAGATGCAAGTTAAAATTTTAGACCAGGTAAAAATCCCTCATCTAAAATTTAGTTAAAGTGACCTTTCTGAAGAATCTGAATTACTGATATCATCAGATGAATCAGAACGGCGAATTAGTAATTTACCCATGCCCCAAGCCAAACCAAAAGTTGCTAAAGTCCCAATTAAACCTGCTAGCGGAGTAGCAATTCCTTCCGGTACACCTCGGAGGGCATATTCATCAAAAACTCCATAGAAAGGTAACTTTTTAGCTGGGGCATCTTCAATGGCTTTATCTTCAAACTTTAAGTCTTGAGAAACTCGATCCAAGCCATCGGGATCGGAACTAGCAAAAGGGGAAAGAAAAACACCAATTAACAGTGCTATACCTAAACCAGCAAAGATTAAAGCCCGGTTACGTTGAAGAGAATTTTTACTAGTCATAGTGCCTTTTTTAACGAGATGTTAGAGAACGAGAAGCAGTGAATTTGCGAGGTGGATGGTAAATTAAATCTGGTCTGTTTCGCCAAATAAAACTTACTGCTGCTAATGTGATTAATGCTTCTCCAATGCCAATTAAAATATGCCAAGAAGCCATCGCAGTTAAAGCAATTCCTAACGGTACAGTACCAGATAATGCTAATTGAAATGCGGTTAAAACTGCGGCAACAAACACGCTTAACCAACTAGCAACTACTGTCCCAACGGCTACTCCTGTCCAAGTATCTCGACCTATAGCATAACGTATTGTGCGATACACATAATAACCGCCAAATGTGCCAATTAAGCCCATATTAGTAATGTTAGCGCCTAATACTGTTAATCCTCCATCCTGAAAGATTGCCGCTTGCACAATAAACACTACTACCATTACTAAAGATCCGGCCCAAGGGCCTAATAAAACACCTGCAAGTGTTCCTCCTAACAAATGTCCAGAAGTGCCTCCCGGAATGGGAAAATTAATCATTTGCGCGGCAAAAATGAAGGCGGCACAAACTCCCATTAATGGTACTGCTTTTTCTTGATATTGTGCTTGGACTCGATTCAGACAGAGGATAATTAGAGCGATCGCTAAAATCCAAGTCACGAGACTAACAGGTAAGCTTAAAAACCCATCAGGAATATGTAAGGCTAACTGTGGTTGGATTACCCAATGTAGCCAGTTGGAAAATGAAAGATCAAATGACACTAATGAATCCATACTCAATAACAAATTTTGTCGCCCTGATTTTAAGGTGTAACTTTATTTATCAAAGCTTTTTTTTACGAAAAATTCAATGCTACAGGGGGGTATGTTGGTAAAATCTATGCTTAATTACTATTAAACTTTCTAGTAAATATTCCCTTAGAGAGATGATAAATCCTGCAAAAGGTTATTCCATATTTTAGTGGTAATGCGACTATTTCTTAAGGAAATCTTAATGTCAAAATTGGAGGTAAAATAATATTTTACTCAGTGGTAGAAGTCACACCCTGACAATTTCACCTGTTCGGGTTATGCTAGTTGCTAAAAAAGCACGTCGCGTTTTTTCTGGTGATGGCGATCGCGCTTTAGTTATCTATTTAACCTATTTAACTTTGGCAATAATCCAAATCGCATGGACTAATCCGGGAACATAACCCAGTAACGTCAAAAGGATATTCAGCCAAAATTGTCCGCCCAATCCAACTTGCAAGAACACTCCTAACGGGGGTAAAAAAATAGCGATGATGATCCGAACGACATCCATAAGAACTTCCTTTGGGTTGTACCTAAATTGCTATCTCGATCATAGCTTCACTATTCTGTTACTGCTTTTCAGTAAAGCTTACTTTTTCTCAGACCGATGCCTATCCCTGAAACACTTCAATATTAAGAAGTATTTTAATTACTTGACATAATTCCAAAGATATAGATTAAAAAATGTAACTAAAATAACCTTTACTGTCCAGAGATAAAAAATCACTCTCTAGACATAGCTTGTGTCGCTTTAGAAATCAGCCTTTAGATAGAAAAGCCTTAGCTTTTAGAAAGTCATTTTATTTGACGTAAAATCCCAGATGTCTTTCCCCTTCTGCTAGTGCGCCACTTTCCAACCAAAAAAGTGCTTGTTCTTCTGATTTAGCCGGATTAACCCACACAATAGTTCGGAGCCATGTCCGAGCAAAGCTTGATTGATGCTTATCCCATTCCTTTCGGATATCGGGTGTCATCACAACTCGATGAGAGATATCCAAAACAGCAAGCAGAAAATCTCGGCAATATTTTGATGTTGGAGACTTTGCACTCTCTCCACCAGCAGCACGCGCAACAGAAGCATCAATTACTAGCAGCTTAGAAACTTTTTCTATCATCTTAATTATTCATCAACCGAGCTTCTGCTGCATCCAAATAACGACTTTCTAATTTCAAAGAAACATCGCTAAAATCTTCGGGCCAATCTCCAAAAGCTCCCGTTGCATCTAAATCAGTACTGCTAACTTCTGTAACCCCATCTTCTCGTCGTTTAAACCAATGAAGTTTTACCAACTCTGGCGATAGTTTACCCTCAGCAACTAAAGATTGAAC
>JBAVZX010001228.1:0-2071 GCA_049589015.1 Phormidium sp.
ATGTTTAGCTGCTTCATGATTTTTTAGTATATTATCTTTCCACTCTATTCCTAACTTCAAAAACAATCTACCCCGTCTACTCAACTCTTGATATTCACAAGTTGGAGGATAATCAAGTTTATAACTATCAGTTGTCTCCCAGGCTCTCAAAAAAGCTAAATCACTTATTGCTTCTTTTACTGTAGTGTATGGCTTATGATAATTTCGAGGTATCTTCTTTATTGGAGGTATATCTTCTCGATGTCCAATAAAAAGAATACGTTCTCTTAGCTGAGGAACTCCAAAATCAGCTGCGTTTACCTCTATTGGCCCACTAATACCATACCTAACAGGTTTAAGGTTATAAACTTCATTATAAATTCTTTCAACAGTTTTACCGCTATACATTGTTGCTAAACCAGGAACATTTTCCATGACGAAATATTTAGGTTTAAGAATTTGTATAACTTGTAAATATGGAATAAATAAATCATTACGAGGGTCTTCTTCTTTTCTTTTCCCAAATACGGAAAATCCTTGGCAAGGCGGCCCTCCTATTACAACATCAATACTTGCGTTGCCTGTATTTTTTTCAATCAGATCGCTAAACCGATCAACGAAATCTAAAGCACGAATATCTTCTAAAAGAAAAGAGTATTTTAAACCCAACTGTTTAGCAAACCTATTTTCATGTGTTAAACGTGCATTAGGATGACAATCACTAGCAGCAACTAATTTAAAATAGCTTTCATTATTAGAAGCTAGCAGCAGACCCTCAGTAAATCCTCCTGCTCCTGCAAATAAATCTACAAATGTATACTCAGTCATAATGAAGTTAACAAGTTGGAAAAGAAGATTAGTTTTTTAATGATTATCCCAAAAAAATACAACTGCTGCAATATAAAGAATTTGGCAGATAACCAAAATCTTTCGAGCGTTCACCCAGTAAATTGTAACACAGTAGATAGAATTTTCCTAAGCGATCGCTCTTTTAGCTTAATGTAAATCTGAGGGATAAATGGCGATCGCAGTTTTTTAATTAGGAGATTGCTAAGTCTAGCGGTTTAGATGGGATAATATACATTAATTCTGCTTCATCAGGTTTGGTTCCAGAAGGAGTTAATTTAAGCCAGTCATGGAAGTTAATTCCTAGTTGTGCGATCGCCTCCACTTCTGATTTATAAGCTTCAAAGCGGCGGTATGTTTCAATCATCGCTTCAATTTTTAAAACTCTTTTGAGTAGATTTTCTTTATCTATTGTGTCTGTTGCATAATTTGAAGATCCAGCCATTTTTTTGAGGCTACTATACTCATTAATAACTCCTGTTTCTGAAATATAATCTTGAAATTTTAGTAGGGTTCTAAATCCACTAACAGCAAGAAATCCTCCAAGTCCAAGCGCCTCTATTGCTGCTGCCGCAGTAGCTTCACCAATATGAGTTTGGGAAGGTTGATTTTTAATAAACTTTACCAAGTGTTTGCTTTGTGCCTTAAACAGTGTAGTTTTTTCATCAAGCTTATTATCTAAGGTAGGATCAAGGTATCTACAAATTTCGGCAAGTCTGTATAATTCAATAGGGCTTTCTAATTTATCTGGTAGCCCCATAACCAAGCTAGGATAACTTATTGCTACTGGCTCAGATATGAGAAGGCTTTTTACATATTTCTCAAACGGAATACGTAAGTTTTCTGCACCTTCTTTCAGACAGTTAAAAGCTCTTTCAACTTCCTCTAATTCTAAATAGCAACGCGCTCTAGCAACATAGGTTAAAAATAAAGAGGAGAGATATTCGTCAGCGACTTGAATATCTTTTTCTAATGCCCTATCAACATAGTCAGTATAAGTATGTTGAGCTTCTAAAAATCGGTTAATGGCTAAGTATGCCATATTCATACGATTTTCAGTTTTACTCATTGTAAAGGCATCACGGGCTAAATCAAGAGCAGCCCGAAAATTAGCATATACGGAAAGATCGAATTTATAATGAAGCTGCTTAACATCTTCTTGTACTTGCTTGAGGCGTTGTTCAATTTCTCCTAAACGTTTGATTACTATGGCAAATCCGATAACTGAAACTCCTAAATTGAGAAT
>JBAVZX010001229.1:0-3475 GCA_049589015.1 Phormidium sp.
AGCTGTAATGGCGGTGTTACCAGCAACAGCACAAATTCAAGACCCTTTGGTTCGGGGGTTGCGCGATCGCTACGGATTAATTAAACTACCAGAAGCCATTAATAACATTCATTTTCCCACAGATAGCGCCAGCAAAGAAGCCGCCAGAAGACGCTTAGTTTTCGATGAATTCTTTTATTTACAATTAGGCTTTCTCAAACGTCGTCAAACTTTACGCCAAACTCAAGCCTCAGCAATTTTAGCCCCCACAGGTCAACTAATCGAACAATTCTATCACCTATTACCCTTTAAATTAACAGGCGCACAACAAAGAGTAATCAACGATATTCTCAACGACTTACAAAAAACCACACCCATGAATCGATTAATTCAAGGAGACGTAGGTGCAGGTAAAACAGTAGTCGCAGTAATCGCCATTCTCGCCGCCATTCAAGCAGGTTATCAAGCCGCATTAATGGCCCCCACAGAAGTATTAGCCGAACAACATTATCGCAAATTAGTTAGTTGGTTTAACCTCCTACATTTGCCCGTAGAATTACTCACAGGTTCCACTAAAACCGCCAAACGTCGAGAAATTCACGCCCAATTAGAAACCGGAGAATTACCTTTATTAGTCGGCACACACGCCCTAATTCAAGACAAAGTTAACTTTCATAGTTTAGGTTTAGTCGTAATTGATGAACAGCATCGTTTCGGTGTTCACCAACGCGCCAAATTACAACAAAAAGGCGCACAACCTCACGTATTAACCATGACAGCAACCCCTATTCCTCGCACCTTAGCCTTAACATTACATGGGGATTTAGACGTTAGTCAAATCGATGAACTACCCCCAGGAAGACAAGCAATTAATACCGTAGCCTTATCAGGAAGAGAACGCAATCAAGCTTACGATTTAATCCGCAGAGAACTCGTCCAAGGAAGACAAGTTTATATCGTTTTACCTTTAGTTGAAGAGTCAGAAAAATTAGATGTTAGGGCAGCAACAGTAGAATACGAAAAATTACAAGAAAGCATATTTCCTGAATTTAAAGTTGGTTTACTTCATGGTCGCATGACCTCAGCCGAAAAAGAGCAAGCCATTAATGATTTTCGAGACAATCAAACCCAAATATTAGTAGCTACAACAGTAATTGAAGTCGGTGTAGATGTACCAAACGCCACAGTAATGTTAATCGAAAATGCCGAACGTTTTGGCTTATCTCAATTACACCAATTACGAGGTAGAGTTGGTCGTGGTACACATAAATCTCACTGTTTATTAATGAGTAGTAGCACCACCGCAGATTCCCGGCAACGTTTAAGTGTTTTAGAACAATCTCAAGACGGCTTTTTTATCTCAGAATTGGATCTGCGTTTTCGCGGCCCAGGACAAGTTTTAGGAACGAAACAATCTGGTTTACCAGACTTTGCTTTAGCCAGTTTAGTAGAAGATCAAGAAGTTTTAAATTTGGCGCGAGATGCCGCAGAATTAGTCATGCTGCAAGACCAAAATTTACAAAATTCTTTGCTCAAAGCTGAGTTAGAATACCGCTATCAAAAACTAATGGGAGGCACAATTTTAACTTGATTGTTCCAAACCAAACACTGTAGAAATTTGCAGCGCCGCACTATTTTCATTCCCGCACAGGAATTTAGCTGACTAGCGCAAAGGAGAATTTAGCCATCCAACCTGAGTCTATTTGACAGGGCTAGCATTACAATAATCTTTACAAGATTAACCTAGATTTTATTACCAACATCATATCGGCGGATAAATATTTCTAGATTTTCTTATCGTGAGTTAGGCCACCATGTACCGGAAACTTTTTCAGCTGCGTCAGCCAAAAAGCCAAATGTATCGCACCGAAGTCTTGCTAGACCGCTTATGGGTCTTCGGCTTGCTAATAGCAGCATTAACTCTTTATCTAGCCAATCTAGGTGGTCTGCCTTTGCGAGACTGGGACGAAGGAATAGTCGCCCAAGTAGCCCGTGAAATATACCAAGCACCCGAAGGATCATTGCGCTGGCTTTATCCCACCCTAGCCGGAGAAGCTTACATCAACAAACCACCCTTAGTTCATATTCTCATCGCCAGCACCTATTCAATTGCGGGAATTATTAATGAGTGGACAACACGCTTACCCGGGGCAATATTAACAGCAATTTCTGTACCACTACTCTACAGCGTGGGGCGGGAAATCTTCCCCAGAAGGCTATGGGCAATTTTTAGCGCCTTAGTTTACCTCACCTTATTACCAGTGGTGCGTCATGGACGTTTAGCAATGTTAGATGGGGCGATATTGTGCTTTTTTCTGTTCACAATTTGGTGTTTATTGCGCTGTCGTCGCGACTTACGTTATTGCTTAGGTGTGGGGATTGGATTAGGGTTGATTGCTTTAACTAAAGGTTTTTTAAGTTTATTATTAGGAGCGATCGCACTAGCATTTATAGCCTGGGATACCCCGCGATTACTGACATCAATTTACTTCTGGAGTGGCATCATCATCGGTAGTTTACCCGCCACCTTTTGGTATGCAGCCCAACTACTACATCACGATCCAGCTTATGTAGAAATGTTTATTAACCAAGGCATTCTTAACCAATCCCTCAAACGCATTTGGGAGCAAGTTGATAATCATGCAGGCCCACCTTGGTACTACATTCTAGAAATCCTCAAATACAATTGGCCTTGGTTAGTATTTCTCCCACTTAGCTTAAATTTAGCTTGGGAAAATCGCAACCTCAGTTGGGCAAAATTAATCCTCATCTGGGGTGGCCTTTACTTATTTGTGATCTCGATTATGATCACCAAACTACCCTGGTATGTCCTCCCAATTTACCCAGCTTTAGCACTATTAATCGGCGCACAATTAGCAGAACTTTGGAATTGGCCCAGCACCAAACCCTTTCCCCGGTATTGGTTTGCCGTTTTAAGCATCTTAGTTATTGGTTCCTGGGCAGGCTGCATTTATTTCGCCAAATTCACGCCCCATCTAGAAACAGATTTAGTCCTAACATTGACTGCCATAGCATTAACAATGACACTCGCCATTGTATTAATGTTTAAACGTGACCTGCAATTTATCATCATTTTGTTTTGGGGCAGTTATCTCTCCCTATTTCTCTTAATGAATTCAGATAATTGGGTCTGGGAACTAGCCGAACAATACCCAGTTAAACCAGTTGCCCAAATGATTCAAAAAAGTCACCTACCCCCAACTCAAAAAATCTACACATCCCACCCCAGCTTTCGCCCTTCATTAAATTTCTATAGCGAACACCAAGTCATTCCCGCCCCTGATGATAACCTGAAAAGGATTTGGCAAGAAGAACCTTCACCCTACTTTCTGCTCAGGTCATCTTTTCCCAAAAAACTTAACTTAGAACCTGTAAAAATTATCGGTCAAGTCAAAACCAATACTCCAGAACCAGAAGCTAGCTGGGTCTTAATCACCAAAGGTGACATCCCCTAGCAACTGAAGAAACCTAAAAA
>JBAVZX010001230.1:0-2143 GCA_049589015.1 Phormidium sp.
CAATTTCCGGGCTAATAGCTCAAGTCCATTAAAATGGACTGAAAACTTTGTATTTAGTCCTCTTTAGAGGAATTTAGCTATTAGCCTGGGACTTGAGTCCCAGGCGGATTGTTGGACTGGTGCAAGATCTCAGTAGAGACGTTGTATACAACGTCTCTACAAGGGTTCCAAGGTAACTAACCCGGATTTGGTATATGGAGAAAAAGTTGAAGAAATATCACAATTTGACCAAGCCAGCTTGACAAGATATTTGTGGTAAAGGTAGTCTAATCTTACGTTGCCCGATTAGGTGTGCAGCCCTCGAACTTTGACAACTAAATAACGCTCAAATGCTTGTGGTGACTAGATTTCCTATTTCCTAGTAATCCACCGACGCACCTCGAAGCTGCCGCGAAACCTCTGTTTTTCGGTTAGGGTGTGTCGATAAGGGTTATAGCAATGGTTTCAGGGTTTAAGTGTTCCAGATTTTCGCAGTAATTCTTGCTTGTTGATAAGCAAAAAAAAGGTGCGTCGATTTGGCCTCTGAAACTCTCTCCCTGTAAGGGTTCTACAGCGAACTCTTTGCTTTAATTCTTCCCCGCAAGGGGATGGAAACTTCATGTAAAGTATTACTTGAGAAGTGCCGATTGTCTTTGCTTTAATTCTTCCCCGCAAGGGGATGGAAACCATCTGTGGCAAGTTCCTTTCCGTTGTCGATGAAAAACGACTTTGCTTTAATTCTTCCCCGCAAGGGGATGGAAACCTTCATCTACTCCCCGACCGGTGTCGATTTTCATGCCACTTTGCTTTAATTCTTCCCCGCAAGGGGATGGAAACTTCAATGGATCTCTCAAGAAGATCATAATTCTGGGCTTTGCTTTAATTCTTCCCCGCAAGGGGATGGAAACGCTTCCTTTACAGCGTAGGATGTAGCAAATGATACCTCCGACTTTGCTTTAATTCTTCCCCGCAAGGGGATGGAAACAAACTCTTCTTGTGTGGGACGGAAGCTTTTTATTTCCTTTGCTTTAATTCTTCCCCGCAAGGGGATGGAAACATTCCTGAACAAACTTTTCAATCACTATTTCCATACTTCTTTGCTTTAATTCTTCCCCGCAAGGGGATGGAAACATAATTTCTCCCCCGATAGACTATCTCTCCACCCAACCTTTGCTTTAATTCTTCCCCGCAAGGGGATGGAAACTCAAAATAACTCTCGTAGGTGTAGCTTGTAGTTACTTTGCTTTAATTCTTCCCCGCAAGGGGATGGAAACACTAAATCTTTTACCTCTTCAACTGTTAAAGGCTTTGCTTTAATTCTTCCCCGCAAGGGGATGGAAACATTAGTGCCAAAAAAACACTAAAAATCCTGATAATGCGATACTTCCTGCAAAGCCTCCGCACGCAACTTTTGGCGAACAGATAAAGGTGCAATCACCTCGCCATTTGGTCGCCAATCACGTAAACGCATTAAAACATTAATATCACCGACACGAATCCAAGCTTTATAATAAGCATCTGTCGCAGGTTTTTGCCCAATAATAGTTAAAAGTTGCTGCTGTTGAGAACCGTTAAATTGTTGCTGAATCAACTGTGGTAATTCTTGGTAAACAATCGGTTCAAAAGTAGGATGACGTACCGTATCATCCACATACCAACGGGCAAATTTTGGGGGAAAACGGACAATTAGTAAACCTTTGGGTAAATAGAAATTAAAACCCCAAGCTTCATCCAGTTCAGCTTTTACTTCCTCTGAAGTAGGCAAATTACCTGTACGCCACAACTCTTTCAAAAGTTTTGGAATCAGCGGATCTCCCCAAGCTAAAATTTGCAGACTTTTCGCGGCGATGCGATCGAGCCGATAATTATGCCAACCAAATTTACCATGAGGATCAATCCCATAAGCACTTAAATATTTTGCCCGTCGCATATAATGTAAACAAACTGGGTAAGTAATAACTTCCACTAACCTTTCTTGGGCAACTAACCAATAGTTAAATCGGATTACACCTCCTTCATGTTTGCGCCAAAGTGATTCCAATTCTTCCTGAAAAGTATCGACTTGTTCTTGCATTTCTTCAGAGAGGATGTAATCTAAATGCAGAAAAACTCGTTGCGTCGGTTCTTGATTTAATTGTAAAATAGCAGGTGCATTATTAGTAGC
>JBAVZX010001231.1:0-2503 GCA_049589015.1 Phormidium sp.
GCGGAGAATTTGCACCCGGAGAGTTTACCAGCTTATTCCAAGAAGTTCTACATACAGTAGATTTAATCTTTCAAAATGGTATTGATTGGAAAGCATTTATCTCTACTTTCAAGCGAGTGCAAGTTGAAAATGAAGGTACAAAATTAGACGTTCAAAGTATTGAAAATAAAGGTGATGGAGTTGTAATAGTTAAAGTTAGAGTACCGCCAGCAGCAAATAAAGGTAAACTTCATAGCAGATTCATGCAAGTTTATTTGGAAAACCTGAAGATTTTAGAGGAAAAATATCAAGCAGAACTGCGGGGAAGGGAAGAAATAATCGATCGCTATCACCAACAAAACGCTGATATATTAGCAGTAATTAAACATCTCGCAGCTAGACCAATTCCAGCACCATCAAATAACATATCAGAAAAATTAGTACTAATCGCCTTTAGCGAAGGGGATTTTGCTACAGGTTTTCCAGTAGTTATGGTGCAAATTTGGTCAGATGGACATTCTTTACCGATAGTTTTAACGGGAAAATTGCCACCTCAACCAGAAATTCCGCAACTTTACCGCCAAATACAACAAATCCGCAACCCACAGATTACTGCAAGTAGAATCAAAGGGAAAAAACAGCAAATCACTAATGTTTCAATCAGGGAACTGGGAGAATTAGCTAAGTTATTAGAAGAACGAATTAACAGTTGGTTAAACTCTCAGGAATTTCGCTTAATCTGTGATAAATTACGGGAAAAATTAAGCCCAAAAGATGAAGTAAGAGTAATTCTGCAATCTCAAAATCAAGATTTGTTGCGTCTCCCTTGGCATTTGTGGGAATTTTTTACAGTTTATCGCCAAGCGGAAATTGCTTTAAGTGCTGCTGCTGGCGACAGAGTGAATAAATCAACTACACCCAGAAATAAGGTAAGAATTTTAGCGATTTTGGGTAATAGTGAAGGAATTGATGTTGTTAGCGATCGCCAAATCCTCGAAAAATTACCCAATGCAGAAACCGTTTTTTTAGTAGAACCTACCCGTGAGAAACTAAATAAATATCTTTGGGATGAACAAGGTTGGGATATCCTCTGTTTTTCTGGACATAGTAACAGTATAGCAGATGGAACGATGGGATTTATTCATATTAACCAAACAGACAAATTAAGTATTTCTGAACTGAAAAATGGTTTAATGAGTGCGATCGAACGTGGTTTGCATTTAGCAATTTTTAATTCTTGTGATGGGTTAGGATTAGCTCAACAATTAGATGATTTGCACATTCCCCAAATTATCATTTGGCGAGAACCAGTACCAGATAAAATAGCACAAGAATTTTTGAAGAACTTTTTACAAGCTTTTTCCCAAGGCAAATCTTTGTATCTTTCTGTGCGACAAGCAAGGGAAATGTTACAAGGTATGGAAGATAGGTTTAGCTGTGCAAGTTGGTTGCCAATAATTTGCCAAAATCAAGCCGAAATTCCGCTGAAATGGCGGGAGTTCATGAAAGATAATCAACCTGAACTAGAAGATTTATTAGTCAATATTCAAGCAGCTTTAGAAGCAGAAACAAGTTTATTATTAGAAGATAAAACAGCAGCATTAGAACAACTTAATATTTTAAAAGAAATCGGACGAAATTCTAATTCAATAGAACAGCAAAAAGCATTAAAAACTGCGCTGAGGATTTTGAAAGTTATAGTTGCTGAATACCCTGAAGCTACTACATTAGCGGAAGAAATTAATAGTTTATCACTCACTTATTTGGTTTTTGGAGGTAACTATGAAAATCAGCCAAAATAAGTTTTGGCATCGCTTAAAGTGCGCTAAGAAAACTCAAGGATTAACCCTGCCTGAACTACTCGTTGTCCTGGTAATCATTGAAAATTTAATACTTATTGCTGTTCCTACTTTTTGGCGAATCGCCAACCGAGCTAAAGAAATTGAAGCTGTTAATAAACTCAGGTATATTAGCACAATGCAACAGGAGTATTATATGGAAAATTTATTGTTTGCTAATACAACCACAGACCTCAATTCCTACTCTTTAGAATCAAGCGAAAATTACACTTATGTAATTATGGTTTTACAAAATGTTCCAATAGCAATCCACGCTGCCATATCGAAAAAATCAGACATGAGACATTATGGGGGAGTTGTGTATTTGAAATCTAGACAACCCGTAACTTGTGGGCCTTTACCAGTCTCCAAACAACCAACAGTTCGAGAAATTTTAATGTTGTATTACACCCATTGTCCCTAGTTCTTTTCCTCACTAAAAGTTAATAAATAATGTCAATTCAGGTAAATCATATAAATTTGCTAGCTTAAATTAACGAACAAAACCCAGATGTTCAACTAACAAACTATTCCCTCTTGCCCCCATGCCCATTATCAGAATGAGATTTACGAAATATCGCAATAAATAGGCAAGCAATTCCCACATTAATACAGACATCTGCCACATTAAAAACCGGGAAACGAATTAACCGAAAATCGAAAAAATCCACCACATAACCTAAAAT
>JBAVZX010001232.1:0-4099 GCA_049589015.1 Phormidium sp.
AAGTTTACTGACTCGGCGTTAGTGGCCGCGGCGACACTTTCTCAACGTTAGATTACCGATCGATTTTTGCCGGATAAGGCGATCGATCTAGTAGACGAAGCAGCTGCTAAATTGAAAATGGAAATCACTTCTAAACCGGAAGAGTTGGAAGCGATCGATCGCCGTGTCATGCAATTAGAAATGGAAAAACTTTCCTTAGAAGGAGAAGAAAGTAAGGTTTCCCAAGAAAGATTGCAGCGAATTGAAGATGAAATTTTGGAATTAAAAACCGAACAAGAAAAACTCTCTTCCCAATGGCAAGGAGAAAAGCAACTTTTAGAAGCAATTAACGCCATGAAAGAAGAAGAAGAACATCTGCGAGTGCAAATTGAACAAGCAGAAAGGGCTTATGATTTAAATAAAGCAGCGCAATTAAAATACGGAAAATTAGAAGGTTTGCAACGGGAAAGGGAAGCCAAAGAAACCGATCTTTTGCAAGTCCAAGCTGAAGGTTCTACTCTTTTAAGAGAACAAGTTACCGAATCAGATATTGCCGAAATAGTCGGAAAATGGACAGGAATTCCGATTAGTAGATTGTTGGAATCGGAACGGCAAAAATTACTGCAATTAGAAGCACAATTGCACCAAAAAGTCATCGGACAACAAGAAGCAGTATCATCAGTTGCAGCCGCAATTCGTCGCGCTAGGGCGGGAATGAAAGACCCCGGAAGACCAATTGGTTCCTTTTTATTCATGGGTCCAACGGGTGTGGGAAAAACCGAATTAGCCCGTGCTTTGGCGCAATTTCTGTTTGATGCAGAAGACGCTTTAGTAAGAATTGATATGTCCGAGTATATGGAAAAACACGCCGTTTCTCGGTTAATTGGTGCGCCTCCTGGGTATGTGGGATATGAAGAAGGTGGACAACTTTCGGAAGTAGTTCGGAGACGACCTTATTCGGTGGTGTTATTAGATGAAGTGGAAAAAGCGCACCCGGATGTTTTCAATATTTTGTTGCAAGTTTTAGATGATGGAAGGATTACTGATTCGCAGGGAAGAACGGTAGATTTTCGTAATACTGTAATTGTGATGACTAGTAATATTGGAGGCGATCGCATTCTTGATTTTAGCGGCGATGATTCCCGTTACGAAGAAATGCGAAAACAGGTAATGGACGCATTAAGAAAACATTTCCGCCCGGAATTCTTAAATCGCGTTGATGATCTGATCTTGTTCCATACTTTAAGTCGCAACGAATTACGGCAAATTGTTGGTATTCAATTAAAACGGATTCACAACTTGTTAGCTGACCAAAAAATTAACATTGAACTAGCAGGAAAAGCCCAAGATCATTTAGCAGAAGCTGGTTTCGATCCCGTTTATGGAGCACGTCCTTTAAAACGGGCGATTCAGCGACAATTAGAAAATCCCTTGGCAACTTTGTTGTTAGAAAATAAGTTTGTTGCTGGTGACACAATTGTAGTTGATTGTGAGGATAATGAGCTAACTTTTAGTAAGAAAGAAACTTTGGTGCTACAACCTCAAACAATGACAAGTTGAGAATTGTTAGGGTGCGATTAAGACACCCTTTTTTCCTAATTGGTTTGATATAGTATAGAAAGCAATAGTAGAAAGTGCGATCGACTTATGCCAGACTTCACTGTAGCTATCCCAACCTATAATGGCGAACATCGTTTACCAGAAGTGCTGGATAAATTGCGATCGCAACTTCTCCCCCAAAACTTTTCCTGGGAAATCTTAGTAGTTGATAATAACAGCACAGATAATACAGCAAAAGTAGTAGAAGATTATCAACAAAACTGGTCAAAAAATTTTCCACTAAGATATTGTCAAGAACAGCAACAAGGCGCAGGATTTGCCCGTCAAAAAGCAATCAAAGAAGCGAAAAGTGAGTTAATTGGCTTTCTTGATGATGACAATTTGCCAGCAGAAAATTGGTTAGCAGATGCTTATAATTTTGCCCAAAAATACCCGAAAGCAGGCGCTTTTGGGAGTCAGATTCATCCACTTTATGAAGTAGAACCGCCGGAAAAGTTCCAAAAAATTGCCCCATTTTTAGCAATTACAGAACGGGGGGAAAAACCAATTTTATATCACCCTTCCAGTAAGTTATTGCCACCCTCAGCAGGATTAGTAGTACGCAAGCAAGCTTGGTTAGAAAACGTCCCCAGTAAGTTAATTCTCACAGGTAGAGCAAATGGGAAAATGCTCACTAGTGAAGATTTAGAAGTTTTGTCACATATTCAACAATCAAAATGGGAAATTTGGTACAATCCAGCTATGGAAATTTATCATAAAATTCCTAGTTGGCGACTAGAAAAAAGTTATTTAATTTCCTTAATTCGGGGCATCGGTTTGAGTCGTCATGTAACAAGGATGATCGGTGTAAAACCTTGGCAAAAACCCTTGGTAATTCCTGCTTATATGGTTAACGATCTGCGTAAAATTATTTTACATATTTTGAAATACGGTACTAAAGTTAATACAGATTTAATTGCGGCTTGTGAAATGGAGTTGTATTTAAGCAGCTTAATTAGTCCATTTTTTATTTATAAAAAAATCTATTTTGGTAGTGAGTAATATGGTTGATATCACAGTTGCGATACCTACTTTTAATGGTGAACAGAGGTTGCCTAATGTGCTAGAAAAATTAGGTTTACAAACAAATACAGAACACTTTTCCTGGGAAATTATTGTCATCGATAATAATAGCAATGATAACACTGCTCAAGTGATTAAAAAGTATCAAAACGAAGGTAATTTTCCTTATCCTCTAAAATATTTCTTTGAACTTAAACAAGGGTTAGCAACAGCAAGACAACGCGCAATCAGTGAAGCTAACAGCACATTTGTTGCCTTTCTTGATGATGATAACTTGCCTACTCCTAACTGGGTTGCCGCTGCTTATTCCTTTGGAAAAACACATCCAAAAGCAGGTGCATTCAGCGGTCAAATTCACGCAGATTTTGAAGTACAACCCCCAGAAAATTTTCAAAGAATACAAGCATTTCTTGCCATCCGAGAACATGGTACAGAACCCCATTTATTTCAACCAGAAAAATTGAGACTTCCTCCTGGTGCTGGGTTAGTTGTTCGCAAACAAGCATGGATTGAAAATGTTCCCCTTCACACTGTTCTCCAAGGAAGAGTTAATGGCGCGATGATAGCAGGGGATGATTACGAAGCATTATTGTATATTTATAAGGCAGGTTGGGAAATTTGGTATAACCCCGATATGCACATTTATCATCAAATTCCCCATTGGCGATTAGAGAGAAATTACTTGCTTTCTGTGTGTCGTGGTTGCGGTTTAGCAACTTGTCAACTGCGATTAATTAATAGTAAAAATTGGCAAAAACCTATTGTGATTGCTAGAACTTTTTTCGGTAACTTGCGTAGAGTTACACTACATTACCTCAAGTATCGCCAACAGCTTAAAACAGATATCATTGCTGCTTGTGAAATGGAGTTTTTCTTAGGCAGCTTAATTAGTCCATTCTATACTTTTAAAGCTCAAAAACCGTTAACTTAAAAATTTAATAAGTAAGGTTGATTACCTGTTAATTTCTACTTTTGTAGCTGTTGAGTTGGCAATAAAATTCCCGCTATTATTTTAAGCATTACTATTAACATCAGCTTGGGATGCTGAGAAAGTAACGCTGGATTATTCTTCACTGCATACCAAAAGCAGCGTGCAGCTGTTAATGCTTTCTGCCTTTCTAAAGAACCAACAAGAACCCTAAAAGTCAGGTATTTATAAAGGTTAGAAACACTGTATTTTTTTAAAGACTGTAATGATTTTGGAGCCTGAATAAAAGCTTTTTCAATAACTTTTAAGCATCCTTCCTCTTGTTGATTAATTTTAGCAGAAAGTGAATTTGCTAACATTCGATATAAAATTTGCGGAGACGGTACAACTACAAAATGATAGTTTGCAGCGAGGCGAATTAATAAATCCCAATCTTCTGCACAACGCAATGATTCATCAAAGTAACCTACTTGATCTAACGCTGTTTTCCGAATTAAAACGTTCGATCCACTTTCTATAAAATTGTGAACTAGAAGCTGTTCGTAAATATTACCAGTGTAAGTAACACGG
>JBAVZX010001233.1:0-2639 GCA_049589015.1 Phormidium sp.
TTATGCCTTATGCCTTATGCCTTATGCCTTATGCCTTATGCCTTATGCCCTCTAAAGTCGATACACTCTTGCCGAAATTCCCTGCTTTTGCAAATCCTGCACTTTCTTTTTTGCCGCTTTTTCATCAGGAAAGGCAGATAACTGAATTGCTTTGCCTTGTTGCAGTTGGCGTACCAAAGCAGTTGGTGCAACTTTGCGAGCTTGGGTTAAACTGCGATCGTCACCATAAGACATAATCACTAAAAACTTATTCTCTGCTTTCTTGGCAGCGGGCTTTTTCACCACAGTATTACTAGTTGCACCTGCTTTCGGCGAAGTCACAACTTTCGGCGCAGTCGTCGGAATAGGCGGTTGTGCCACCTGTGCCGGAAGAATACCCGATTGAACCGCAGGTGGAATCAAAACCGATGGTAAATCCAACCTATTAGTAACCGCCGCCGGACTAGGTAACGGCGCAGGAGGATTTACAGGTACTTGAGTCTTCGTTGCTCCCGGAGCAACCTGACTAACCGTAGAACCCCTTGGATTCACCGTACTTAGCGTTTTCAGATTCAATTCCACAAACTCCTGTTCCGCTAAATTAGGCGAATTCGGAATCCCACCAACATTCGTGCCACCCCCAGCCGCTACTTTAGAAGAACTGTTAGACTGTTTATTTCCCATCAAATGGCCAATCGTAGCCGGATTCATCGCCACATAACCCAGAGTAGCTGTTCCCACCAACAACAGCAGCATCGAACCAATCCCCAAAGGAGTCATTAGCTTATGATTGGGGCTTGCCGTTGATTCCAGAAACTCATCTTCCTCCAGATTTTTCAGCAAAGCTTCCGACGACTGTAAATACTCATCAGGCAACTGTTTCCCCAGCACCGGATTTCTAAAACCCACACTAGGAGTTGGCGACTCTAGTTTTGCTTCCCCAGCTATATTTGCTTTTCCATTTAACACAGATGCACCAGTAGCAGTTTCCTCATTATTAGGTAAAGGCGTTTTTTCCGCTTCAGCTGAATCGTCACTTAACAGCGGCTGTGCCACATACTCTTTGGCTGGTGAACTAGGCAAATGAACTGGGCTTTCCCTAGCTGGAACAGAAATCAAATCCAAACCTTTCTTACCAATATCACTCCTAGTCACACCTCCTGGGCGCACTTGTTTAATCGAACGTTTACGACGATACTGAGCTATTTCTTCCTCTAGCTGCACATCTAAACAGCTAAGTACACCCTGCACCACCGGAGAGCAAGGTTGGTTGAGGGTGGTTTCTGGCAATGGCTCAACAGGTGAAAGTTGATTCATGGCTAAACTTCTTGGGTAGTAAGGATAATTATCGGAGATCAAACTCCTAATTGCTGCTACTTAAGCTTATACAGCTTTCTCTACCATCTAAAAATTGAGCAAAAGCAGGACAGCTGAACAATTTAAATAACTTACCTGAATTTTCCTACTTTACAGTTCCTTTAGATAAGGTTTCTTACTTAAGTATGATTTTTTCTAATCAGAGATTTGCTCTAATTTACTGTAATTTAACTTAAATTGCCTTTTCTCTCATGAAAAACTAGGGATTAACGCAGAAATATTCCCCAGTATTTACCCGATCCCCAAATACCATATTTCATTTTACTAGATAAAGTAAGCGAAAAATATTTCTTCAGCACTATTACGGTATAAATTTATTTATAACTGTGATTTCTACAGTAAAGACATTCAACTATTATAAGACAGTGACTTAAGGTTTGCATTGATCCCATCTCTGTTATTATAGAGATTAATCGAGTTATCACTTACATTATCTATAAGTTTATTAACGCAAAAGTGAAAAGAATCTAAAATTTAATTTAGCTTTGGGATCGCTACAATCCAGACAGCATAAATATTTGAAGCCGAATTTTGTCTCCCAGCAATTTGCGATAACTAGATCAGAAGTAAATTTCCGCAGTGATAGCTGCAAAGAAGTAGAGAAATCTGATGGCGTTCAATCCTGTGACTTCAGCCTGTAAGTCTTGTCGGTTTTACACCCCAGAAGGAAGACGGGGTGGAAATTGCCAACAGCTTGGTGTTCCTGTTCGAGGTGGCTGGAAAGCCTGTTCCCTAGCTCTACCTCCCTTCGCACCTTCTTGGGAAAACTTGGAAGAAATCTTTAATTTGCAGAGCGAGGTGCTACACATAACAGAGGCGATGCCAAGGGAAGCAACTCAACCTTCTCCTGTAGAGGAGCTAGAACCCAGTTATGTTGATTCATACAAAGCTTCACAGACTGAAACAATTTCTGTGTAAGTACTTCACCTGTTTGTAACTAAAAAAATAAAAATTTAATAAATCAAAATTTGTTTTTTAAGCTTCCCATAAAATCGCACCTCCCTTTTTTTTCAGGAGGTGCAATTTTGATTGCAGAAAATCAGTCGTCAGGAAATCGGCTACCAAGGGCTTGCTGAATAAGTCTATTGGTGGGGGTAGGGACACGGCATCATTAATATTTGCAATTTCTACCGTTATCTCTTTCATGCCGTGTCCCTACAATTTCCTCGAAAAAGGCAAGGATTTTGCGCCAAAAAGTCTGAAAAACTTGCACTTATTTACGCAAAAAAGGCGCAAAACCATTGCCTATCTTACTTTTTACTTTTATTCAGCAAGCCCTACCA
>JBAVZX010001234.1:0-6727 GCA_049589015.1 Phormidium sp.
CCCTTCGATCCTCGGTGTTCCGAATGGTTAGTAGAAATTCCGGTTTCTGTACTTTGGGCTGATTTACCGGGCGCTGATGAAATTGACATTAGTAAATTCTCAGCATTAGCACAAATGGACTTTTATATGCAGGTCCAAAGGTGGTATGTTCGACACAACACCAGCGCCACTATAGAACTTCGAGAAAACGAAATCGAAGGTTTAGGTACTCGAATTTATGAAGCAATTCGTGATGATGAAGGGTACATTTCGGCGGCACTTTTAGCCAGATTTGATGATTTACAAACTTTCCCTCGGTTGCCCTTTGAACCAATTTCTAAAGAAAAATATGAGGAATTAATGAAAGAGGTGAAATTGCGGCGGAAAACTGATAATTTCTATACAGCTTTGAGTCAATATGATTTGGGTGAAATGACAGAAGCAGGACCAGCAGGTTGTGATTCTGATAAGTGTTTAATGCCGGAACAAAAACCTGAGTCTTAAAAAAGGCAGAAGGCAGATTTCGCAGCGGGGGAGGTAGAACCTCCCAGATCTCGTTCCCAGGTTCAACCTGGGAACGAAAAATTATTCGATTTTCGATAGCATTTTAGAATCTCAAAGTTGCGATCGAAAAAAATAAATAGTGCGATCGCATTACGGTGCATTAACCCCTGCGCTTAAGCAAAACTAGCTACTTCGACAGGGCGTTCAATAGCTAATTTTTTACGGTTTTGTTTAATTCGCTCAATTTCGTGGAGAGTTTCTGCTGTTAGATAACTTTCGCCGCAATGAAGACAGCTAACTACGGGAATGTTTTCTATCAGTAGCAGGTTTTCACCTTTGCCGTATGTTCTGGCAATTCGGCGAATACGCACGCCTTCGGTTCCGCAAATATCGCAAATCATTTTTTTCTTTTGGTTTTAAGGTATATATACAGTAATGATAGCGACTTTTCCAGTTGGACTGAGTTTAGCAATTATCTCAACTTCTTCTCCATCTAATGTTTCGCCTCTAATCCGATATTTGGATTCGGCTGTTACCCTATCTTTTTGGCGTTCTAAAATTTCACCAGTAAGGATACCTTGTTCAATGTCGTAGATACTTAAATTATCATCACTCATTTCTTCTTCAGCGTGGACTGTCATTACGTACTGTTGAGCTAAAATTAGCTCGCGCATCCGTTGTAAGATGTCGTTGAACATAAGCGTTTTGCTAGCGCCTTGAGACGGCGTTGGAAGGCAAGTGTAAACCGAACTTCTGTCATAGTTTTAGACTTCTATGTTGTCCCAAAGCTCTGACACAGGAAAAGTTTGTCCTGCTGCTGCTTGTTGCAGAGACTCTTGTAGATCGGCTAAAATTTGTGCTTTAGGTTCTTGTTCGTCAATCCAGGCTAAACCACTGGCATTAGGGTTTAAGGAATCCATCAGTTTTTGCCAAAGTTCTACCGGAACTAATACATCGGTTCTTTCTCCGGCGGCGTTGGTGACATAGCGGATGCAGTTTTCAATTTCTGAGATAGTCATCATGTCTATTTATTCTGCTGCTGTCTTTATTTTAAATTCTAGGTACGAATTTAACCAGAGCACAAAATTATAGCAAATTACCGATGATAGTAAGGCAAGTTGTTAGTTAGATAAAGTAGGGTGCGTCAGTCAGTTAAAATTAGCGATGAAGCTAGAAAAAACTAAAATTAACTTTCCTGCAATCCGAAATTGTTCGCGAGTATTAGGAAAATACCAACAAAAGTTATAAAGGCTGGATATGCCGTTATGCAGATTTGCCAATAAAAACTCCTATATATCGTAAAGAGTGGCTGATTATTACGCCGGATGGTGACGAATTAACTGTTAGTAATCTCAGTAGTTTTTGTCAAGCACACAAATTAGACTCAGGTTGCATGGTTAAAGTTGCTCAAGGAAAGTTTAAACAACATAAAGGCTATCGTTGTTACCGTACCGATCGTCCTATTGCCAACTTAATTTATGAAAATAACGTTACCATCCTAAATGAAGCAAACCCACAAGTTACAAATTAAACAAATGGGGTAATTGAGAAGCAATAAAAAATTTAGTCCATATCTATCTATAAGTTACATCTTACGCACTTTAAAAGTGTAGCAATTTTGTAATGCCCGATCAGAATAAATGATTAATAGATATATCAATCTCACCATGAAATGAAAATGATTTGATTTTTACAGTGATAGTTTTGATATCAGTTTTAATGTTTTCAAAATCGCAAATTGGAATTTCATTTTTAAATTCTTTTAAATCAAATTCATGAGATAAAACTGTTTTGTTAGATGAGTCATTAAATAATAGTGTAGCCCCAACTTTTGTTGAAATATTTATAAACCGAGAAACATCAGGATATTGAACATGATAAATATCAGGATATTCAGAATTTAGATAAGCTTTTATTACAGGTATTTCACGCAATGGTTCATTTACCCTAAACTCCACTTTAGCATAGCCAGTTGCATTTTTTAAATATGACACATTTAGCTGATTTCCAGTTTCTAAAATGCCTTTTTGTTCCTCCTTCACATGATAAACAATAATCAAGTTCTTAAAGCTACTTACATCAGCAATATCTGGAGAATTAACAGGTATTTTAACTCCAGATACTAATATATTTTTTAGATTTTCAGCTAGTGGGATTTCGCCACCCCAAAATTTACTACATTCGGTAGATGGTGTAGCAAAAGCATGGGTTGGAAATCCAAAAACAAGCAGCAAAATTAGACAGAATATACTTAAGAATTGAACTATTTTCCTATAAACTATATACTGTTTAAAGACAATCAGAAACTTTATTGCAAATCCACCCAGTTGATTAATACGCATATTTCCATGTTCCTAGTAACAAAAAATTATCACTACCACTACATATAATACATTGTGTGGTAGAAAATCCCCAAGATAAAGTGCAAGTTTTTGACTGCGGTACTGGTGGAATAGATGTGATGTTCAAAGAACGAGGTAGCACATCCAGTACTTATGCAAGAACCACAGTTGAATCAAGTTTGCCTCTTGTGATAAATACTTAACCATTGATACCAGTCTTCTAAACCTCTTCCAGTTGTGGCAGATACTTGAAATACTTGCAGGTGAGGGTTGACTTGATGGGCGTATTCGATGCAGCGATCGACATTAAACTGCACATAAGGTAATAAGTCAATTTTGTTGATGATCATTACCTGACTAGCCCGAAACATATAGGGATATTTAATTGGTTTATCTTCTCCTTCTGTCACTGATAAAATTGCTACTTTGGCACTTTCTCCTAAGTCAAATAAAGCCGGACAAACTAAATTTCCGACATTTTCAATCATCACAATTGAGTTAAGGGGAGGGTTGAGTTCTTGCAATCCTCGTTCTACCATTTGGGCATCTAGGTGACAGCCTGTACCTGTGTTAATTTGGACGACATTGCAACCTGTGGCTTTAATGCGATCGGCATCATTTGTAGTTGCTTGATCGCCTTCAATTACATTAATCGCAACTTTGTCTTTTAAATCTTGAATCGTTCTCGCCAACAAGGTTGTTTTTCCCGATCCGGGAGAACTAACTAAGTTAAGTGCTAAGATATTTCGACCTTTAAACCAACCACGATTTTGGGCAGCTAACAAATCGTTTTTGGCTAAAATATTTTGTTCTAAAGTAACTGTTGTTCCGTGCATTTTTGCGTGCAATTGAGCATTTTCACTGACAACAGAATGGGTGTGATGATGTTCGTGAGAATGTTCGTGGTGATGGGGATGGGAAATAACTGTACCGTCAGCTAAAACATGAGTGTGTTCTCCTGTTTGCGGATTGGTAACAGTTACATTGGCATCATCAGAACAGCCGCAAGTTACACACATAATTCTTCTACCTCTAATTCCTTAATTTTAAGTTCTTCGCCTTGGAAAATTTCTAAATCGCTACTACCGCAAGCGTGACAAATTCCGTATGGTATTTCTAAAGAAACCTCGGTTTGGCATTGACGACAACGGGCTAAACCAGGAATTTCAATGATTTCTAATTTTGCCCCTTCTAGCAATGTTCCTTGAGAACAAACATCGAAACAAAAGCGGATTGAATCAGGTAAGATTGCGGTTAGTTTGCCGATTTCTAGAGATACTCGTTTTACCCTAGAACCGTTGGCGTGTTCAGTGGCGATCGCTACAATATTCCTAGTAATTCCTAATTCGTGCATTTAACAAATCCTTGGCAGTTGTTCGCCTACTAACATATCAACGATTCGTTCTGTACCAAAGTCAGTTTTCAACAACACCAATCCAGCAGGATTGGCAATAACTTCGCCGACAATACAAGCATCTTTGCCTGTGGGATGCGATCGCATTGTCGCCAAAACCTCATCTGCTGAATCAGGGGGAACTACAACTACTAACTTACCTTCATTTGCCAAATATAGCGGATCGAAACCTAACAATTCGCACATTCCAGCTACCTCTTTTTTAACAGGAATAGCTGATTCATGTAAACGAATTCCTACATTTGCACTTTGGGCAAATTCATTTAATACTGTTGCTAATCCGCCGCGAGTAGCATCGCGCATCGCCCGAACATTTGGACAAACGGAAACGATCGCATCAACTAACCCATTTAAAGGTTGACAATCGCTTTTAATATCAGTTTCCAAAGATAACTCACCCCTTGCTACCAAAATAGCAGCACCGTGATCGCCTAAAGAACCATTAACTAATATAATATCTCCTGGTTGAATCTCTCTAGCAGAAGGAGAAATGCCTGTTTTAATTACACCAATACCAGTAGTATTGATAAATAATTTATCAGCAGAACCGCGAGGAACAACTTTAGTATCTCCCGTCACTATTTGTACGCCAACTGCCAAAGCAGCAGTTTTCATACTATCAACAACTCGACGGAGAATGTCAATTTCTAAACCTTCTTCGAGAATCACGCTACAACTGAGAAAAAGCGGTTTTGCACCGCTAACAGATAAGTCATTAACAGTACCATTAACTGCTAAAGTTCCGATATCACCTCCAGAGAAAAATAGAGGAGTGACGACGTAAGAATCTGTGGTGAATGCTAGGCGATCGCCCAACAACATTAAACTACTTAAATCGATTCGCGCTTGATCTTCCAATAAAGAAAGAGTGGGATTATCGAAACTATCCACAAAAACATCATCAATCAAATCGCGCATTGCACTACCACCGCTACCATGAGCTAAAGTAATAGTGCGTTCTTGAAATTTTTTCTTACGTTGAGGCATTTTTAGATGAGAGATATTCATATAGTGAGTTTAAATGATTTGTGAAAAAGATTTTTTTTGAACCGCGAAGACGCGAAGAGCGCGAAGAAAGAAGAAGAAAGAAGAAGAAAGAAGAAATTTCCCCGATCAAAAGACTGCGTTAACATCTGCGTTCATCTGCGTTCATCTGCATTCATCTGCGTTCTAAAAAAATCTAAATCTCCCCACCAAAAGACTGCGCTAACATCTGTGTTCATCTGTGTTCATCTGTGGACATCTGTGGTAAAAAAACCGAAATCTAATTAACTTTCACCTCTTCCCGCTTACCTATTGACAAACGCCCATATTTATAGTATGCAGCACAAGCCCCTTCCGAAGAAACCATGCAAGCACCAAGGGGATGTTCAGGAACACAAGCAGTGCCAAAAACCTTACACTGCCAAGGTTTCAGCACACCTTTCAAAATCTCGCCACACTGACAAGCTTTGTGATCTGCGACTTGTCTACCGGGGAAAGTAAACTTCGCCTCTGCATCAAAACGCGCATATTCTGGACGCATTTTCAACCCAGACAGCGGAATATCACCCAATCCGCGCCACTCAAACGCCTCTCTCACCTCAAAAACTCGTTGTATCGCATCCAAAGCAACGGCGTTACCGTGAGATTGCACTAAGCGACTATATTGATTTTCCACCTCACAACGTTTTTCTGCCAATTGTTTAACAACCATCCAAATTGATTGCAAAATATCTAAAGGTTCAAACCCAGAAACTACGACAGGTTTGTGATATCTTTCGGCAATAACTTGATAAGGTTCTGTACCAATTACTGTGCTAACATGACCTGGGCCAACAAATCCATTTAATTGCAAATCGGGATTAGCTAATAATGCTTCTAATGCTGGGACAACTAATACATGATTGCAAAATAAACTAAAATTTTCTACGCGATCGCTCTCCGCCTGAAGTACAGTTAAAGCAGTGCTAGGTGCGGTTGTTTCAAATCCGATCGCAAAAAACACCACATCTTTTTCGGGATTTTGTTTAGCGATTTGTAGCGCATCTAAAGGCGAATAAACCATCCGAATATCTGCACCATTCGCTTTAGCTTGCAGCAAGCTATATTGAGATCCGGGAACTCGCATTGCATCGCCAAAAGTTGTGAAAATAACATTGGGTTGTTGTGCTAAGGCGATCGCATCATCGAGTCTACCTTTTGGCATTATACACACTGGACAACCGGGGCCGTGAACTAGTTCGATCGTTTCTGGTAACAAATCTTCTAGTCCATATTTAAAAATTGCATGGGTATGTCCACCGCAAACTTCCATGATTTTAATTGGTTTTTCGCTGGAAATTTGTTTGCTTATTTGTCGAATTTGTTCTATTAATTTTTGGGCTTTTTGTGGATCGCGAAATTCGTTGATGTATTTCATAGTAATTGGTAGTTGGTAATGGGTATTTTTTCTGTATATGAATGTTTCTGTTGGGTAAATTTACGTTTTTTTTTACCACAGATATCC
>JBAVZX010001235.1:0-2184 GCA_049589015.1 Phormidium sp.
AAAGCTGTTAACATCACTCTATTAATCAGGGAATTAGTAATAGTATAGCCTGGAAAAATGTCAGCGTCAAACTATATTGATTCGCTGCGCTCAATCTGAGTTTTTGGTCACAATTCATCTCCCGTCAAACTTCGTTGTGACGGGAGTCTTCTTGCTTCATTGAGATAAGTATCCATTAAAACAGCTGAGCGAATCAGCCGCCCAAAATGATATTGGCTATACTGGCGTAAAACTTTTTCTATAGATAGCCAGTTGGGTTGTTGAAAAAATCCTTCAGCTGCATTTTCGGCAACTGGCGGTAGTTTAGGATTTGCTAATTGCTGAAATAGGGACAATTCGCTAGCTGAAAGTTGAGCATCTATTTTGGGAATCTCCTTTTGTTCAATAAAAGCTGTAGGAACGTGGGAATCTTTGAATTTTGAATTTTGAATTTTGAATTTTGAATTTTCTTTGCCTTCTGCCCTTAACCGAGCTAAAGCTAGTAAACTGACTATACCTCCAGCAGCGTTACTAAAACCGACTCGCCATTCTGGAGTGTGTAAATCTGGTGTCAGCGGTTGCTGAGTTAGGCAACAAATGCGGACTTGGGGGGCAATTCCGGCGAGAGCTAAAGTATGAAACACTGCATGGGCAAGATACGCTAAGACAATTAAAGACCGATTTACGGTGATTTTAGGTATTTGCTCAAGGCGGCTCAGGTGTTCGGTCAATAAAAGAAACAGTTCTTCTTGGGGTTGTTCGCTCAAGGCGTGACAAAGTACTAGTTCTGCTAAGTATTGACTAGCGGTGAGTTTGAGCAGATTATCACTTAGCTTAGGATAGGTTTCTACTGTTTCCGCTTGAGTTATTTTATCTAGCGATCGCCCCGATGCAATCAGTAATTCATTCACCACAAACAACTCACTCCTACCACCTAGCTTTGAATGATGCTTCCGCGCCCCAGGTGCTACTGCCTGAATTAAGCCAAACTCCCTTGTCAAAATTGTTAACAAGCGGTCTGTCTCACCTAAAGGCATACTTTTAAGATTTATACCAGTTGCTTTATACGTTCTACTCATTAAATCTGGGGATTGGGGACTGGGGATTGGGGACTGGGGATTGGGGACTGGGGAAAGAATTAATTCTCCTTTGCACCCCTGCCCCTCTATCCCTCTGCTCCTCTGCCCCTTTCCTCTTCTTCCAGGTTATCGCGTTGCCGAAGCAATTCGACACCGCGAGAAGTACCCAAGCGAGTGGCTCCTGCCATAATTAAGTCAACTGCTTGTTCTAAAGTACGAATGCTCCCTGATGCTTTAATCCCTACACTACCTTTGGTGATTTCTTTTAGCAGTCTGACATCGGCAACTGTAGCACCAGCGTACCACCCTGTACTTGTTTTCAAGTATGCTGCCCCGGCATCCATACATACCTCTGCCGATAGTCGTTTTTCGGCATCTGTCAATAGGGCGGTTTCTAAAATTACCTTAACTGTTTGACCTGTTTCTTCACAAATTTCGGCAATTTCTCGGTGTACTGCCTCTGTTTTTCCAGTTTTTAACCAGCCAAGATTAATTACTACATCTAACTCGGTAGCACCATTTTCCGCTGCTTCTTGTGCTTCGTAGAGTTTGACTGCGGATGTGGTAGCACCCGAAGGAAAACCAATGACTGCACAAACTTTGGGCGCTTTGTTCTTGAGCAATTCCGCTGCTAGCCGCACATGAGTAGGATAAATGCAAACTGCCGCAAAGTGATATCTTTCTGCTTCTTCACACCACTGCTGAACTTGCTCTGGGGTGGCGGTGGGATTTAGCAGTGCATGGTCGATAAATGGCGCAATGTCAATTTCTGGCTGAGCTCTCGCCATCTCTGTTTTTCCCCTGACTATCTTTCGTTAACTTCTATCACAAAATTAGGCCAATTAAAGAAAGGCAGGGGACTCTCGGAGCAGGGGGCAGGGGGGATAAGAATTAGATAAAGATAAAAATTCTGTTTGCTGTAAGCGCTCTCAGCGCTTACAGCACTAAAGTGCAACGAACTTAGACTGAGACGGGTTGAAGTTTTTTGTAATCTCGCTTTCTTGGTTCTACAATCCGGGGATCGACTCGGTATTTTTCCGCTGCTTGTGTCATAGTTAATTCTAGTAATTTTTGATCTCCTAACTGTGTTTTTTCTGTAGGTTTACTTGGTTTTACTCCTAAAGCT
>JBAVZX010001236.1:0-2141 GCA_049589015.1 Phormidium sp.
AAAACCTCTATCAGAAATATGACGACGATCGCTTGTAGAGGAATTGCGAATTGGCTTGTCTTCATCCTCTTACTCCTTCAATTCCTTATTTAATGCAGCTATTTTGCTTGAGCAATTACTTGTCCCAAGCTGTGTAAATAAAATTTTTAGCTGAGTTAAGCATTTAAATCAATTGTCCGTATTTTGGTAGCTCTCGTCAATCATTAATCGGAAATAACTATAGTAATGGCAATTTTCTGTTACAAATATTTAATCTTTGTAGCAACTAGAAATGATGAATTATTTAATCTTCTCTAGTCCAGCCAAGAGGTTCAGTAATTTTTGATACTAGTGTCATTGGATCGAAAGGTTTAGCTATTGCTCCTACTGCGCCGACTTGGAGAAATTTAGATCTTTCTGTTAAACTTGGCTCTATGGTCAAAAAGATTACAGGAATTGACTTGGTTGCCGGATTCGAGTGCAACTTTTCCACAAAAGTAACACCATTAATCTGAGGCATTCTTGCTTCTAAAAGGATAGCATCAGGTTGTTCCACCTCAGCGATGCGTAAGCCTTCTGAGCTCGATCGTGCCAATAGTACTTCCCATCCTGCCATAGTTTTCAAACAAGTTTGCACAATCTTTTGGTGATAGGGTTCTCTATCAACAATCAAAATTCGTTTAGTTTTAGTAACCACCATTTTTGATCCTTCAGCATCACGTCTAATTAGATTATCTAAGTAAACTGCCACTCGTAAGCAAACTATATTCAAATCTGGCTAAGGAATTAGGGATCTGAACAAATTTTTGCCTCAACTTCTTGAGTAATTTTTATCTTTAAGCTATAGGAATAACACCCCCTAAAAAAGGGGGGTAAAAGGGGTTTGTTTAGGTTAGCTTTCGCTAACCCTCTACGTTGTGTACTCTCTATAAATTAGAGTAATTAAAAAAAATAAGGAAATTATGAGGTTCACTAATACTATTGCCAACCTAGAGTTTGGGCAACTTGACTAGCCAATTTTAGAGGATCAAAGGGTTTGGCAATTACGCCAACAATTCTCAGTTGATCGTATTCATTTTGGTTCGCAGGTTGGACTTTCGCAGTGAGTAGAATAACGGAAATTTCCGCAGTATTTGGGTTAGATTGTAATTCCCTGAGTACTGTCATGCCATCCATATCTGGCATCATTAAATCTAACAGAATGGCATCAGGTTTTTCGGTTTCAGCTTTGCTTAGTCCTTCCCTACCTGATTCAGCCGTTAACACTGTCCAACCACCTAATTTTTCTAAGCACATTTGAATTACAGTGCTGAGGCGTTTTTCATCATCAATTAATAGGATACGTTTGGTTGACATAATTTTCTTACTCCCAAGGTATTGGTAGAGTGAAATAGAAAGTACTTCCTTCTCCTAAAACACTTTCGACCCAAATTCTGCCCCCATGTTGCTGCACAATATTGCGACAGATAGCTAATCCTAATCCTGTACCTCCTTTGGTGCGAGAATCGGAGGCATCAACCTGTTGAAAGCGTCCAAAAATAGTTTCTAGTTTGTCAGCTGGAATACCTCTGCCGCAATCTTGAACTTGAAATAAAATTCTGTCTGATTGCTCTTGAGCAGAAAGTTTTACTGTGCTTTCTGGAGGCGAGAATTTAATGGCATTACTTAACAGATTGACTAAGGTTTGAATAATCCGATCGGGATCGGCCCAAATTTGGATGGAGATAGGTTCTAGTTGAAGAGTGATTTGGCTTTCTTCGGCAAGATGACGTAATGCTTGCACAGATTGTTGCATTAAATTATTAGCATCGCACCATTGACTATCGAGAGTAACTTTGTTTAATTCTAAGCGTTCTAAATCCAAAATATCATTGACTAAACGGACTAAGCGATCGGCTTCAATGGCAGCAATTTCTAACATTTCTTTAGCTGCTTCTGCATCGTCATCTAATACACCCGCAGCCACTAATCCCAAAGATCCGCGAATCGAAGCTAAGGGAGTTCGCAATTCATGACTAACAATGGAAATGAACTCGCTTTTCATTTGTTCGATCGCCCGACTTTCAGTAATATCTTCAATAGTCCCAACTTGACCAATTGTTTCGCCAGTTTCAGAAATAATTGGGGCGATTTTTGTCCGACCAAATCGCACCGTACCATCC
>JBAVZX010001237.1:0-10374 GCA_049589015.1 Phormidium sp.
TAACTTTTTTGGCTCGTAATTCCTAATTTAATCAAGTTTTTTTGACTCGGCTAACTACTGAGTCATTTCGCTTGGAATTCTCAGTTTAGACTATCGCACCGCAGGTGCGATAGTCTAAACTCCAGTAAAGAAGAATTGCTTTCTTCAAATCAGCGTTCTCAACGCCAACAAAGTCAAAAAATGATTGGGCAAGTTCAATAAAAATTTGGCGATCGTTACCTCTGCAAGCATCGTTCTCTCTGGTATGCTCAGGAAAAGGTTTAACCCCCTTGACATTTTGCTCTCATTTTGAGAGAGTGACAAGATAGCCAAGAATTTAAATAATCTTGATGGACTTATGATTGTACGAAAAAGGTTTCCTACCTATCTCAATCAAAATGCACCTAATTTCAATTCGCAATCTTCGTAATGATGCAGCTAAGTATCCTGATGTCAAGACGCAGATTGACAAATGGTACGAGATTGTAAAAAACGCAGAATGGCAAAATTTAGAAGATGTCCGTAAGGTTTATCGAGATGCTGAAGCAGTAGGAAACTTCACGGTATTTAACATTAAAGGCAACGATTACCGTCTGATTGTTGGGATTGATTATCAAACGCAGAAGGTTTATTACAAATATTTTTTAACCCATAGCGAATACGACAAAGATGGATGGAAAAATGACCCTTACTTTTGATCGAAGTGCTTATCAAGCCTTGCTAGCTGAAGTTGCTCCACAGGCAATTGAGACAGAAGCAGAATACGAACGTTTATTGAAAGTTGTAGAACAGTTAATTTTTGCCAAAAATCGTACACCGGAGGAGCTAGCTTTACTCGATTTATTAGTAACACTGATTGAAGTATACGAAACTAAAAACTATCCATTCGAGAAATCTACTCCATCTGAAATGCTGCAATATGTCATGGAAACGAGCGGCACTAGGCAAGCAGATTTAGTTGGAATAATTGGTTCGAGTGGAGTAGTGTCTGAAGTTGTTAATGGCAAACGTTCGATTAGCAAGGCACAAGCTAAAGCTCTTGGCGAATATTTCAAAGTTTCGCCTAACTTATTTATTTGATTTTGAACAGCGATCGCTACTTTTAGCTCTCAAGAGTCTATTCAATCCGATTAGAAAAGTGAGATAAAACTTCCCAAAGGCAGATAAAAAATTTAATACTTAAGAAGTTTATTCCCTTTGCTCATTCCCTAAACTTACGCTTCTCCAAACTTTCCACCCAAATTGTACAAAATCCTTCTGTAGCTGGCCTACCCGCCACCTCCAAAGTTACTCCCAAACGCCGAACATCCTTCTTACATTCTAAATTAGTCAAACTATCCGAATTCCACCTCATCAAATTCCGAGCAAACTTACCCTCAGCGCTAGTCGCCCACCGCAAAGCCTCCGCCTGCTCCTGAGTTAGATGAACCGCTTCCCCTGGCGCAAAACCTCCTTGCGACCAAAGCAAGCCCATCCATCCCATCAAAGCACCGATACCCAACGTCGTCAATAGCACACCTGCCGCCACTACCAAAGAACGCACAGAAGTCACTACTTTTGTCAATTTGGTCTGACGCACCAAAGAATTAATAGCCTTAGCAATTTGCTCCTCTTGCTTCTCAATTGTTACCCGTTCATAAATTGCTAACGTCTTATTAATTTGTGCCAAAAAGCGATCGAACGCCAACTCAAAATCCTTTGGTTTCGGACTTTCTCGAATCAGCACCTCCAATCGCCCCGTAGCCAGTAAAATCAGGAATATCGGGTCAGTCGGCTCAATTTTCCCCTTAAAAGCCAACTCCAAAACCTTTCGCTTATATTCCTCAGATTGACCCTCTAGAGCAATATCCAGCAAAGATTTAGTATCAACAGCACCATAGCTCACGGTAACATCCCCGTAGTTTCAAACGCCTCGTAAGCTGATAGAATAAACGACTTAATTCGTTGCCTTCCCAACACGCCAAATTCTTGACTATTTCTAGCTAATTCAAAAGTAATTCCCTTAGCATCGATCGCATTCCTTTCCCGCGAATAAAACTTAGGAAAATCAATCACCTTCACCTCATATTTTTTAATTGCATTCTGCACTGACTCCATTTCTTCCACCGAACTCCAATCATCCTCTAACCCACAATTACGCACTAAAACATGAGCAATTCTCTTCTCAAAATGCTGCACCGATTTTAAAAATAACTGCACACTATCGTAACCGCCAGTGCAAATAAACCATTTACAAAAACTGATTTTTGATTGTTTACCTAACTCAATCAAATTATTCTTTTCAATCCAATTCGTGACTAATGGATAAACCTGAGCGGGTAAATTCACAATCACACTATTCTCAAACGCCCATTCAAATATTTTATCAGCCTCGAAAAACTTCTTCTCGTCCTCACTAAAAAGCGCCGACCGACAGACACTTTCATAAATTCGAGACACATCCGGGTTAGACCTATCCGCATCTACAGCCAAAAAAGGATATTTTTTATCTAGGAAATACTGAATCAAAACCCTAGCAAATAAACTCTTTCCGACACCTCCCTTTTCGCCATCAATCAAATGAATCTTTGTTGCGTGTTTATCTACAGTTTCCAACCCATTTAAACTCAAATGACTGGGAGTTTTTATTATTGCTGTCATTGATGATTCTCCTGTTTTTTCACCTGCTTCGTTTACCGAATCTGCCATTTTGGTTTTTCTAGCCCTAATCGCCATTTCGCCATACCATAATTGAGAATCCGAACATACTTATTACTTATTACCCCTACTCAAACCTCGTCTCCCTCAACCGATTGTCCGAATCCCACAACCTGTAAAATAGAACTTATGAGGTAGGGCGATCGCCATCCAGTCATGCTGCCTCGCAATGGAAAATTTTCCATTGGGCCAAATCTGGCAGTGAGAGCGAACTATAAAATGGCACTAAATTTGTCTACAATGCTTAGAAATTCGTACACTCAGAGAAAACCTGTACAAGAGTCTTAGCTGAGTGGAAGGATAAAATGGCAATTACTGCCAAGTTACGATTCCATTACCCCAATGGAAAATTTTCCATTGTCAAAGCCGATTGCCTACGGCACGCTACGCGAACGCGAAATTCTTCAAAACAGGCTTCTACTCAGCTTGCCACTCCTTGGCATAGCGAAGATTGCTTAACTTACCGAAATTAAATCGAGAGACTGGATTTAAGCTTTTTCGGAGTTTTTCTAATTCTTGTGGACTTTTTTTAAGTTCCTGTCCGATCGCTCCCAGCATAGCTCGTACTCGTGGTGGTTCCGAAGAAGCGACTGCAACCAACCGTTCAAAGCGTTCCTCTTCTCGAAAATGCTCCAACAATCTTTGCTTAGTCTCTGCTGGTGACAACTCGCTCAAACTGCCCCTAGACCTTAAGAAATCAAGCATTGCTGCATCAGTAGCTTCCAGGTTATTCCACGTTTGAGGTCTGCGGGTATGCAGTCGAGCGCGAGAGCCAATGATGGTGCGAGGAATGCTGTTCGCTGAGGTAGCAAACTCACCTGGGATTGCGTTTTGAGTCGTAAACCCCAAAAAATTAGCAGCACTCAGTCCAGCCGGATGCAAATTCTGTTTGCTCAACAGCTTTTGGATTTCACTTTGAGAGGGACGACTTCGACCGAATCGAGTCTGACGGGGACGGTAGTAGAGTCCTTTGCTAACTCGCTCTAAAACTCCATCTGCCGCCAACCGGGAGAGTGCTTTGCCTACCGCCGTTGAAGGCAGATCGGAGAAATCCGAGTATCGCCAATAGCTTTCTCCCCGTTCCTCAATCTGTCTGCGAATTAACTCTGTGGTATTAACCCGACTCCTCTTCATCGCTCAAAACCTAAGCTTTGTCTTATTTCTATTGTCTAACCTAGACCAAATTTGTCAAGTTTTTTGCAAAAAAACCTGACACACGATTGCACTAATTTTAGTTTCTCGCTGCTAACGCAGCCCAACGAATGCTTTCAATATTGATTATTAAATCTCATGAACCTGCATTCACCCATTCATTTGCTGTCGGGTTTAAGCAGAAACAATTGCCGACTGCTCGAACAACTTGGCATTATTACAATTCTCGACCTGCTACTTTACTTCCCCCGTGACTATATCAAGTATCAACGAGTCAAAATATCCGGTTTACAAATAGGTGATTCTGTCACCATAGTAGGCAAAATCAAGAAACACGAAATTATCAGTCCGCCTAAAAATCCCCGATTAACAATTCAAACAATTATTGTTAATGACAAAACCGGGAGAATAGCTAGCAAACGTTTCTTTAATCATCCTTATTATCAAACACAAAAGTGGAGAAATGAGCAAATTTCGCTGTACCTTCATGGAAGCATTGTTGCTGTATCGGGTGTAGTCAAGGAAGATCGCTATTATGGAATGGTCTTAACTTCCCCTGAAATTCGGTTAATCGACCTGGATGAAGCCAGAAACACAAAAAACTCAATCATCCCGATTTATCCGTTAACAAAAGGTGTCAGCAACGAAATCGTTGAAGATGCAGTATCCTCTGCTTTGGAACTTCTCGATTTACTGATTGACCCATTGCCACAGGATCTCAGACAAAAACATGGTTTGATGGAATTAACGGAAGCGATCGCTTTTATCCACCAACCCCCTGGTGAATCTCAACTAGAAGCTGCCCGCCGTCGTCTAGTATTTGACGAATTCTTCTATCTTCAGCTTTCGTTTCTCTTGCGCCGCCATCAACTTTTGGCAAGTGAGGCTGTTACAAACATCGCTCCTGTTGGCCCACTGCTAGAACAGTTTTACTCCCAACTTCCCTTCTCGCTTACCTCGGCTCAACATCGAGTCATTGACGATATTCTCAATGACATGACTTCCAAAACCCCGATGAACCGTTTGGTACAGGGGGATGTCGGTTCCGGTAAAACTATTGTTGCAGTTGTTGCGGTTCTGGCTGCTATTCAATCCGGCTACCAAGCCGCACTTATGGCTCCTACAGAAGTGCTAGCTCAACAACATTATCGGAAAATTGCCACTTGGTTTGAACCCCTTGGCGTTTCTGTCGAGTTGCTAACAGGTTCTACCAGAACTGTCAAACGTCGAGAAATCCACGCACAACTGGAGACGGGCGAACTACCTGTACTGGTCGGAACTCACGCACTACTGCAAGAAAAGGTAAACTTCCATCAACTCGGTTTGGTAGTTATTGACGAACAACATAGATTCGGAGTGCAGCAGCGACAAAATTTACTCAACAAGGGGAACAGACCTCACGTACTGACGATGACCGCGACTCCCATCCCGCGTACTTTAGCACTGACTTTGCATGGTGATCTGGATGTCAGTCAGATTGACGAGTTACCACCGGGGCGACAAAAGATCCATACCAAAGTGATTAACAAAGGCGCTCCAGCTTATGATTTTATTCATCATCAAGTACTCCAAGGTCGTCAGGCGTACATCATCCTTCCCTTAGTTGAAGAATCGGACAAGTTAGATTTGAGAGCAGCCGTAGTAGAATACGAGCGATTATCAACGGAAATCTTCCCCGAATTTAACGTAGACTTGCTGCACGGTCGGATGACATCAGCCGAGAAAGATGAAGCCCTCAACTCCTTCCGTGACAACAAAACTCAAATACTCGTTTCGACTACAGTAGTTGAAGTGGGCGTAGATGTTCCGAATGCTACAGTGATTTTAATCGACCATGCCGATCGCTTTGGTTTGGCTCAACTGCACCAGTTAAGAGGTCGCGTCGGTCGAGGTTTGCACCGTTCCTATTGTCTGCTGCTCAATACCAGTAAAACCGCAGAAGCTAAGGCACGTCTTGAGGTGTTAGAAAAGTCAAATGATGGGTTCTTTATCTCAGAGATGGATTTGCGGCTGCGCGGGCCAGGTGTCGTGATGGGCTATCGGCAGTCGGGTATTTCCGAATTTGCTCTAGCGAATATACTGGATGACGAGGATTTGCTGAATTTAGCTCGTTGTATGGCAGTAGCGATCGTCAAAACTAACCCCAATTTAGAGCAACATCCATTGCTGGTTGCAGAACTCAAAAGACGGGGACTGACGAGTTGGGATTGCGCTCTCAATTAACCAATTATCTTAAGGTAGTATTTCAGATTGAGTTAGGGCTGCGATCGGCAAATCTGCCCCAATTTCCACTAGAGTAATTTTCGCATTCTCAACCACTGTATTCCCCATAATTGTATCGTGCATTGCCTCAAACTTTGAAGCAGCTTCAGCAATGCGTTCGTAATGCAAAATTACATGATAGTGTTTGACAATTGGCTCTCCAGACTGGGTTCGTTCCACAGCATCCCAATCTCGATTCTGACGTTCTTCAGCAAGCTGACGATAACGATCGGCTAACTGTTCTAATGCGATCGCAATTGTATGTTCTTTGGTTTGACCATAGCAACGGATATCTGAAGTAGGACAGTCGCTCAAATCTGTTGACAACTGGCAGGTATATTGTCCATTAGCCTGTGGCAACACGGTTAACGAAATCGTTCCGGTAATTGAATCGGGATTCATCATTTACTTCATTGAAAACTAATTTAATGTTGTTATTGCTGATTATGTACTGGAATCTATTTCTGAGCCTTAGTAGATGAAACAATTGTCTAATTACCATCTACTATATTCACAGTTTAACGCTCAGAAGTGCTTGGAGAAATGGCTATGTCTTCTACCCCGATTGTTACAGTGTGGAATGAATATCAACACGAAAAAATTAACTCCGAAGTTGCCAAAACTTACCCCAATGGTATTCATGGAGCGATCGCTCAACATCTGCAATCCGTAGGACTTTCGGTGCAGACAGCGACATTGGATCAGCCGGAACATGGCTTAACTGATGATGTGTTAAAGCAGACAGATGTACTAATTTGGTGGGGACACATTGCCCACGACAAAGTACGCGATGACATTGTAGATAAAATTCATCAGCGAGTTCTGTCTGGGATGGGATTGATTGCACTTCACTCTAGCCATTTTTCCAAGATCTTTAAACGATTGATGGGTACGTCTTGCAACCTTAAATACCGTGCTACAGGAGAAAAAGAGCGCATTTGGGTGGTCGATCCAGCACATCCGATCGCCAGTGGATTAAACGAATGCTTTGAAATTTCCACTGAAGAAATGTACGGCGAATTTTTTGATATTCCCCACCCTGATGCCTTAGTATTCATCAGTTGGTTTGAGGGTGGAGAAGTGTTTCGTAGTGGTTGCTGTTTCCACCGGGGAAAAGGCAAAATTTTCTACTTTCGTCCCGGCGATCAAGCATTTCCCACCTATCATCAACCGGAAGTTCTTCAAGTAATTACCAATGCAGTTTTCTGGGCGACTCCAACTCAACCGCCAGATATTCAGTTTGGTAAGCGTCTTCTCAAGTAAGAGTTACGAAATTTAGTTTTTGACATATAAACAGCTTCCTTGACTTTCCATTGTTTGTGAGGCAGTAATTGTTTAACATTTTGTAGTTTAACTAAACTTCTATAATCACCTGTAATTTGAAAAACGATTTTAGCGATCGCTTTACAACAAGCATCAGGATATTTGACAACTTGCAACTCAGAAAACCGAATAACCACCCAATTTCTCTCTAAGAAAAACCGATTGCGCTGACTGTCTTTATTTCTATCTACACAATGATGAGGTTTTCCCGTTTTCCCATCATAAGGTTCATCAATCTCGATATCTATAGCCAAACCCGTCGGTTGATGAACCAGAATAAAATCAGCAGTGTAACGAAAAGATGTACCGGGGATAGGAAACTCGCCACCCATGCAGAAGTCATAAAAACCTGAAAAATAACGACATAAGTAAACAAAAAAATGCTTTTCGCTTACCCCTTGTTGTACTTCTATTTTCCCCTGGCTTGCTGGTGGTTGAACAATCTCTTTCAATAATTTCTTAAGCAACTTAGAACGCTTCTGCAACAGAGAAATATATTGTTCGCTTTCCTTACCTTTTGACTGCACGCGACGCAATTGATAATTCTCGTATTCAGCTAACTGTTGTTGATATTCAGCCAATCGTTGGTGATAGCGATTTTGCACTTGAAAATCCACAAATTGCAGATAAAAAAAAGCTGCTATTGCACTAATTGAAGCACATACCAACAATAACCAAAAGGCTATAACATTCATAGCAAATAGCCAGTTAATTAACATTAATATCACAACACTGACTATCCAA
This sequence comes from Phormidium sp., assembly GCA_049589015.1. Taxonomy (GTDB): domain Bacteria; phylum Cyanobacteriota; class Cyanobacteriia; order Cyanobacteriales; family Aerosakkonemataceae; genus Floridanema. Next base: position 8,158 of record JBAVZX010001237.1, read on the forward strand.
AGCTGAATTACTAAATAGTAACGAGAATTATTAAAAACTGGAGTACGCGGCGGTGAAGGCTTTTTTATTTTAGGAGTAGCGTTTTCTTCCAAAACTGTTATCGGGTTATCCGTGCAAAATTGATTAATTGAATCGGGGATAAGAATAACCGGGTAAAAGCCTTTTATTTGGCTCATAATTCTGCTGTTTATAACCAAGACACCTGGTAATTTATGCGTTTTTTCAGCCTTCAATTTATTCAATATGCACGTCATATTTCATCATGTAAAAGGATTACCAACGCCTCTATCTAATTACCGATGTCATCGAATTATCAATGGGCTAACGCCCAAGGTTTTTAGTGAAAATAATAAATTCGTAAGCTACTACTTATGCCAACAAATCAGTCCAATAATACCCAAAAAAATACCGCAGACCGTCTCAAATCCACGCGGGATAAACTGATTAGGAAAATCAAATCAACCTTGAAAACTGCCACACCAGAAGAAATACTGGAAGTGTGGATGCTAACGAAACAGCAAGAACTCAAAAGAACTACCCCAAATTTATCTGCACAGCAGATAGAAACTGTAGTAAAGTCACTCATCCTAGAACTAGGCTATGACATTATCACTACCTCGTCAGACGAAAGTGAAGCAAATGACTTAGATGAAGACAACGATACTTTTGTTGATGACGAAGATGACCTTTCCGAAGAATTATCAGTTCCTAAACAACAAGTTCCAGCATTGAAAAAAGTTGAAAAATTAAGGACTTCAACAAGAAATGGAAAACATTGAATCAGCCATGTCCCAACCAAAACCTGAAACTGACGATACCACAAATCCGCCCGTTGAAGTAGATAACTTCGATTTAAACTCCCTAGAAGTAATTTGGGACGGAAACGATGAGGAAATTGACCTCGAAAGTTTAGAAGAACCTAACCCAGGAACGCTAGACATCCTCAATCGAATTGAAACATTTGATGACTATTTTCATTCTTGTGGAAGGTGGTGAATAATGTATTTAGCCAAAGATTCGTTAGCCAGATATTCGATTCAAGCCGTCCAACTATGGGGTCAATTAGAAACGGCTGAAACTCCCGAAGAAGAAGAGGCTATCCTGAAGGAAATCTGGGAAAATCAGACAGACCAAGAAATTGCTGCTGACACGCAAGCCGAACTTGCAGACCAACTAGATGCAGAAATTTGTGCCGTTAAAGCACGTTTAGAACATTTAGTAAAACTGCATAATCAGGCAATTGAAAAACTAGAACGTTGGCGCAGTAATTTAGATAAAACTCTGCTTGAATTTCACTCAAAGGGACTAATTTCTACAGAAATTGTAGGGCGTTCGCGTCACATTCGACTCAAAGAAAATCCGCCAAGTTGCGAAGTGTTAATTAACCCTGGCGATTTGCCAGTCGAATACCGTACAGAGAAGCTAGTTGTTACACCAAACAAACGCAAAATTGTAGCTGATTGGAAACGTGGTATTCCCGTTGATGGTACTCGAATTGAACGGAAACTCAGAGTTGAGTACCCAATAGTACCATCAAATCTGACTGCTGCTACTGAAGTGATTTCTCAGCGTAATACTGCATCAAACACTGAGGAGAATAATTTAGCTACAAAACAGAAAACTGGTCGAAAAGAAAAGGTACTTCCTAAAAGAGTAAAAGCACGAGTTAGTTAGTATAACGTTAAGGCAGGTAGTTTTAATACGGCTATCTGCCAACCCATTTTTTGTCATTAAATTTATCTATGAAATCACAAAATAACCATTCGTTTGAAATTTCAACATTTAACACAATTACCTACCGGATTTATCGAGGAAAAGTTGTCATTTCTATTGAAGATGAAAATAATCATCTTAGTGTTTCGTTGCCTATAAAAGATGGGCGATTATTCGTCATTCTTGGTTCTATTAGAGCCACTGTTGCTGAAGCAATGACTGATTATTTGGAACAAGAAGCATACAAGGATGAGCCACTTTTATTAATCAGTTGAGCTTTGAACAAAAATAAGTTGAATTAACAGCAATAATGGGGGCTAACGCCCATAATAGCTATGACAAGCTATTAAATAATATAGCAAAATGAAATGGTTTACACCAGAAGAAATCGTAATAACTGCTAATTTATCAGTAACGAATGAGGAATTAATTGGCTATACTCTTAAAGTAGAAGATGAAGAAACAATAGAAGAGAGATTCCAAAAACTTGGGCTGCTATTTGAC
>JBAVZX010001238.1:0-4926 GCA_049589015.1 Phormidium sp.
AGACCAATGTATAGATTCAATCCCTGCATTTGAAAAGGCTTCTACCCAGAGAGGTGACAGATTCATATCAATCAAAATCTTCATGCTGATGTCAGAGGCACTTCAATTTCTTCTGCTCTCCAAGCAGCATAAGCCAAAGCTTCATAAATATCTGGCAATTCCAAATAAGGATAAGCTGCCAAAATTTCCTCTGGCGATCGTCCAGATGCCATCAATCCTACAATAGTTCCTACTGTCACCCGTAAACCGCGAATACAAGGTTTACCACCCATGACTTCAGCATTGAAAGTAATTCTTGTTAGTCGATCGATCATCTGTTGCCACTATTCATCTAAATTTGGATTTCAAGCTGAAAGGAAGAAGGGGAGAAAATTTGTTCCTTCCCCGTTCTCTGTTTTCTTTACAACAATCCGACTAAATGCAATGGCCCATGACCGCTGATTAACTCAATTAATAAAGCAATCAAACCAAGCATTGCTAACCGTCCATTCCAAACTTCCGCAGAAGTAGTCAAACCCCATTCCCAATTTTCTTGGGGGTACATTTTCACTTGCTTTTTCATTTGGGTGACTTCTGCAAGCTGTACGTTGGGAGAGTTAAGCGCATCAACTACTAAATCTGCTAAAGCGTCAATAAATACTGGGTGACTATTCAATGCGGGAACGCGACGGAAGTTATGAATACCTGCTTCTTCAGCTATTTCTCGATATTCAATGTCGATTTCTTGGAGGGTTTCGATATGTTCGGAAACAAAGCTAATGGGTACGACTAATAAATTCTCAACGCCTTCTTTAGCTAGTTCTTGAATGGCATCTTCTGTGTAAGGTTTCAGCCATTCCACAGGGCCAACCCGACTTTGATATGCTAAAACGTGGGGATTTGGGCGATTTAAGGTTTGCATGATTAAATCTGTGCATTCCTCAATTTCTTTCTGATAAGGATCGCCTGCTTCTTCGACGTAACTAACGGGTACACCGTGAGCACTAAAGAAAATTGTCACTTCGTCGGGGTGGGAAAATTTGTCAAGTTCCTGAGCAATTAATTGCGCCATTGCTTGTAAATAACCCGGACGCTCATACCAGGAACGAATTACAGTGTAATTAATGCGGTTTAATGAGGGGTCTTCTTGCCAAAGTTTTTCCAGAAGACGGAAGCTAGAACCGCTGGTGCTGATGGAAAATTGGGGATAAAGAGGTAAGATTACTAGGTCGTCGATGCGATCGCGCTTAATCCTAGCAACTGCTTCTTCAGTAAAAGGATGCCAATAACGCATCCCGATGTAAATACCTACAGGTTGCCCTTTTTCCTTTAAGTGTTCTTCTAAGGCTACCGCTTGAGCTTCCGTAACTTGACGTAAAGGAGAACCTCCCCCGATCGCCAGGTAGTTTTCTTGTGATTTCTTAGAGCGTAAACTAGAAATTAGCCATGCCAGAGGTTTCTGCAACCAGGGAAAAGGCAACCGAATAATTTCCGGGTCAGAAAATAGGTTAAAAAGAAAAGGTCGGACATCATTGATTTGCTCTGGCCCACCTAAATTAAGTAGTAATACCCCAGTACGCCCCATAACGATTACAGTTTTCTGATGTTTTCATATTTGTTACCGATTTTAACAATATATCGCTTTAATGGTTTCAATTAGCAACAAGAAATACACAATTTTGCAGGAGTAAGGGTTTTGGCGACTATTTTACGCAGCTGGAGTTACCAGTATCAATGGCTTTACGATGGTATTTCCCAAATCGCAGCTTTAAGTGTGGGTGGCGAAGGGCGATTTCGTCAGCTAGCTTTACAAGGTCTAAGTATTAACTCACAGACAAAAATTTTGGATCTCTGTTGTGGTAGTGGTCAAGCTACTCAGGTTTTGGTGCAATATTCTCAGAATGTCACAGGGTTGGATGCTTCTCCTTTATCCTTGCAACGGGCAAAAAATAATGTCCCGGAAGCTGAGTATGTGCAAGCTTTTGCTGAAGAGATGCCTTTTGCGGATAATATTTTTGATGTGGTGCATACCAGTGTGGCAATGCACGAAATGAAACCAGAACAACTAAGACAAATTTTTCAACAAGTTTATCGGGTGTTAAAACCAGGGGGAATTTTTACTTTGGTTGATTTTCATGCTCCCACAAATCCGCTATTTTGGCCTGGGATATCTATATTTATGTGGTTGTTTGAAACGGAAACTGCTTGGGAGTTAATTAATACTAATTTGCTGACTTTGTTGCAAGAATTTGGTTTTCAGGAGTTGCAGCAACGTTTGTATGCTGGGGGAAGTTTGCAGGTAATTCAAGTTAGGAAATGAACCAAGGAAAGGGTTAAATATGACTCAAGAGTTAATTGATTTAAGAAACAGCATTTTGGCGGGACGTTATGAGGATGCTTTGGCAATTGTTGATGAATTAGAAGGGATGAGTAGACAAGCAATTCTCAGAAATATCCAATCTTATCTCAAAATATTGCTAATTTACTTGATTAAAATTGAGCTTTGACTTGAACAGGTATAATGATTAATAGTGAAATCAGGATTAAGCAAAGTAGGCGAAATTTGTTTATCATTTTATTTGCTCCTAACAATCAAATCACCCTTTATCTATTCTAAGAAATCAAGATGACTAGATCTGATCAACTTAATCGTTTTGACCGTCAGCTATGGAATCGATTTATAGCGATCGCACAGCCTTATTGGTATCCTAGTTCCAGTAGAATTAGCGCAATTTTTTTGATTCTGCTAGCACTGTTGTTAGTATTCTTAACAACACTTTTGTTCGTCGCAGTAGCCGTTGTTAGCTTAGGTGGTCAGTATATCTTTCCCACATATTTTAATAGCATTGCTCCTGGTTTAGCGCCAAATATTACTAAGCTGATCAATTCCCCAGCAATTTTTGTGATTATCGCCGCATTGATAGCCCCAATCATAGTTTTCTTCATTTATCGACGGAATTTAATTCCGCATTGGCAACCTTGGGCTTTGTTAGCAATACTGCTCTTTCTTGCCTTTTCAGTGAGTGGTTTAAATGTAATTATTAGCTATGTGGCGAGATTTTTCCAGACGGCTTTAGCGCAAAAAGACCAAGCAACTTATTGGCGATTTTTGTTTGTTTATGCCAGTGTTTTTGTCGTAGGTACACCAATTGTTGTTTACTATTCTTATGTGCAAGAAAAACTTGGTGTCAATTGGCGAGATTGGCTAACAAATCGCTTTTTAGATGATTACTTTAGCGATCGCGCTTATTATGACATCAACAACAATAGTAAAGTTGATAACCCTGACCAAAGAATCACTGAAGACATTCGCTCATTTACTCGCACTTCCCTTTCTTTTTTACTAATCATCCTTGGTTCAATTATCGATTTGATTGCTTTTACAGGTGTCCTTTGGACTATCTCTGTACCTTTGGTTTTAGTGTTAATTTTCTACGCCACATTTGGGACAATTGGGACAATTTTAATTGGCAAACGTTTGATTGGAATTAACTTCAATCAACTGCGGCGAGAAGCAGACTTTCGTTATGGTTTAGTTCATGTCCGCGATAACGCCGAATCAATTGCATTTTATCGAGGTGAAGACCAAGAATCTGCTGCTGTAAGACAGAGATTTGTTGAGGTGCTGCGGAATTTTAATATTTTGATTGGCTGGCAACGAAACTTAGGTTTCTTTACTACAAGTTACAATTATTTTGTGGTCATTGTACCTGCTTTAGTAGTTGCTCCTAAATACTTTGCTGGGGAAATAGATTTCGGTGCAATTACCCAAGCAAGTATGGCTTTTGGTCAGGTTTTATCTGCTTTATCTGTGATAGTTACTCAGTTTGAATCATTAAGTGCTTTTGCTGCTGGTGTAAATCGTTTAGGTGAATTTGAAGAAGCAATTAATAGTAATGGAAAAGAACGTCCCAAAGGTGCAACTACAATTGATATGACATTTGATTCTCACCTAGCTTTAGAGCACGTTACTTTGCAAACTCCAAACTATCAGAAAACATTGGTAAAGAATTTGTCGTTAGATGTTGAACCTGGTGAAGGTTTACTAATTATGGGACGCAGTGGTGCGGGGAAAAGTTCTTTACTCCGAGCAATTGCTGGTTTGTGGAATTCTGGGACAGGAAAATTAGTCCGTCCAAAATTGGAAGAAATGTTATTTTTGCCCCAACGTCCTTACATGATTCTTGGTACTTTGCGCGATCAATTGTTGTATCCTTTCACTAGTCGAGAAATCAGCGAAAATAAGCTGCGGGAAGTATTAGTTAAAGTGAATCTTGCTGATTTACCAGAAAGAGTTGGTGGGTTTGATGCTGACTTAGATTGGTCAACTGTTCTTTCATTAGGAGAACAACAGCGTTTAGCTTTCGCTAGGTTGTTATTAACTGCACCTCGTTATGCGATTTTAGATGAAGCTACTAGTGCTTTAGATTTGAAAAATGAGGCTGAACTTTACAAACAAATACGCACTGGTAAAACAACGTTTGTTAGCGTAGGACATCGCGCTAGTTTGTTAGCTTTTCACGAAAAAGTTCTAGAACTTGATGGTGCGGAAGGTTGGCGAGTTCTATCAGCAGAAGAGTTTGCTACTCAAGAAACTTAGTTAGTGTGAAATTGGAGCGATCGCACTTCTCCCAAAAATAGCGATCGCTCTTCATCTGTAATGTTATAATTACCGCAAAAGCGGTTGCTATCCTTTGATAGTGTATTTTAACAAGACATTTTATTGTTTAAATAAGCTATAATGAAATTATAAAATCTATAAGAGGGTATCCATAACCTACACTAAAACACCAGGGAAAATCCTCAACCTCAATGAAAAGCATCACAGTGACGGTAGTGAACTGTAGTGAACTGCTCCCTATTACTCCAAAAATGATCGCGCCATTGATCGGTTGATTTTTTGTCAACCTTTTTATAAGGCTTGTGAGAAGTAATCGTTCGGAACAC
>JBAVZX010001239.1:0-1873 GCA_049589015.1 Phormidium sp.
CGGTAGCTTTATAGTTTCCTTCTTTTTCCTGTTCAATTATTACTGAGTAAGTCAATTCAGATAAATTTCCCCCTGAATCTTTTAATAAACTAGTTTTCATGATTTGAAACCTCTGCCATAATTTTTATGATTTTATTAAGTATAACCTACTGTCCAATCTTCAAGTAGTTTTCTCATTCTGATTCCGCATTTTGATTGCAATCACTATTGTATTTTACAGTCTGATGCAATAATTAGTTATAATTTGCAACTTTAAACACTTGTCAAAGGAAGAAATTATGAACTACCCTCATAAGAGAAGTCCGGTTTCAATGAACTCAGCTACAAATTTGAATAGGAGATAGATAACAATATGAACAGTATCACGATTGAAAACTTTGATGATGAGCTTAAAAATCGTCTGCAAAAGCAAGCCGAATATCATGGACGTTCCCTGGAAGAAGAAGCAAAAGAAATACTCCGCACCGTGTTAACAAAAAACACCGAAAACCCGTTAAATCTTGCTTCAGCTATTGAACGGCGCTTTGCCAATTTTGGAGATTTTGAACTCCCGACTATCACCAGAGAACCCCTCCGCGAACCCCCCCATTTTGAGGATTTACCGAGATACCAAAGAAGCATTTAAGGTTTTGGTAATGCGATCGCTAACTTCCTCCAAATGAGCAGTTGTATAAATATCCAGTTGTTCCCCTGATTTTTTCAACTTGGCAGAAATCGCTTTTTGTAATTGTTTTAATTCGTACCAAGCGAGAGTTCGCCCATCTTCGGGAATATCGGTTTTTCTTAATACCATTTCCAGTAAAATCTCTAAATATTCTCTTTGCAAGGAACGGCGAATACTAGAAATTGATATTAGTTCTTCTTTCCCGAAAATTTCTGTCCAAATGCTGTTTTGCAGAGTGTCAAATAATTCGGGAATGGTTAATGCTTCCCCTGGTAAGGTTTTTAGTTCAATGTCTAATAAACGATGTAGGCGATCGCCATCTAAGAGCGATCGCAAAATCGTGCTTTGCAAGCGGAAAATGCGATCGTGAATTGGATAATCAAGGCGAGATATCGGTACAGGATTTCCCCAATGATTCCAACGCGAAGGTGCTAATTGATTGAGTAACTGCGGTGAAAAATTAAACGCATCTTCCGCAAATATATACTCATTCAAACTAGCTAAAGCTTCCCGTTGTTTTGCTAAATCTGTCGGTACAAAAGCCCAGTTATTCACATCTAAAGCATAATTACGTCTAAAACTTTGCCCACCAATATAATCTGCAATTAAATTAGCATTGCGAAAATAATACATTAATATTTTATCAAAAACCGTCCGCAACTGGCTGTAACTTTCGCCTTTTACCGGATAATGTTTATCAAGTTTCTGCCACATCAAACGCGCATTATCCATTTGCCATTGAGAATAAACCAACACATCATTACTCATATCCCAAACATTAGCATTAGGATTAATATCCCAGATATCTTCATCAGTAGCATAAGCTAATTCCGGTTGCTGTGAACTCCCAACAATTTGCTCTAAAAATGCTTTCTCAGATTCAGGAATAATTGCCCCAATTGACTCAAAATTACTCGGTTTATAACCATACATAATTGCCCATTCATCATAAGGGCCAATTGTCGCCGGAAAATAATCACCTTGCGCTGTTCCCTGTGGTGCTAAATTCACAGGTAAATAATCCATTACTGAGCTAACTAAACCTTTAGAATGAGTTATTTCAGGATTATTTAATTCTGCTGGCGCTAACATTGTACTACCATGAAAGTTGTGGCGCAAACCTAAAGCGTGCCCTACTTCATGAGCGATTAAAGAACGCAAATATTGATGTACATATTCCTGCATTCTCTCATCATCTAACGCGGAATT
>JBAVZX010001240.1:0-6645 GCA_049589015.1 Phormidium sp.
GGTTTCTCTACGCCATTGAGATAGTTTAGTTTTTAATTCTAAGGCGATACGTTCAGCGGTTTTATTGCCGACACCGGGAGTTTTAGTTAAGGCGCGAATATTTCCTGTAACAATTGCTTGAACTAAATCTGGTAATCCTAGTGTATCTAAAAGTGCGATCGCACTTGCTGCCCCAATTCCACTAACACTAATTAACTGGCGGAATAAATCTCTTTCAGCAGTGGAACCAAAACCATATAAAACAGCTTGATCTTCTCTGACTTGGAAATGTGTAAAAATTTGAATTGTTGAGCCAATTTCGGGCAATTGCTGGGCTAATCCAGAGGGAATTTGCAACTCGTAACCGATCTGATTCACCTCTAGAATTAATGTCCAGCGATTGCCAGTAGTTTTATAAATGCTGGCAATTGTTCCTTGAAAATAAGCAATCATTTAAAGAAGCCAAAGTAATACAATCCTTCCAAAATTCCGACTGCATAATGTGATTTTGCTAAGTAACGATAATCAGCGGGATTAATTTCACACCATCGCAGTAATTCTGGTTGGGCGTTGCCGACAATTATGCCCCTTTCCTGATCCACACTAAACAAAGCAATATCATTCCCTGAATCACCACAAACTACCGTTTGGGTAGAAGTAATTCCCCACTTTTGACGGAGAAACTGCATTGCTGAACCTTTATTACCACGTCTGGGGATAATGTCCAAATCTTTACCGCCACTGTAAATTAATCTCACATTTAACCCCCGTTTTTTTAATAAATCTTCTAACTCACAAAGTACATCTGCTGCTACAACTTCCGTGAGAAAATAGCTAACTTTAAAAGGGAGTTGTTCGGTGTCTGGTTGGGGAGTTAAATCAGCGAAATGGGAAGCTGTATTAATTACTAATTCTCGATCCCACCCGATCATCATTTGTTCTGACCAAGTGGGATCTGGGCCATCACTGACATAATAATAAATCTCTGTACCTACAGCAGTAACTAAAGCATCTGGGGCTAACAAATTTTTCTCTTCTGTTAGTTGTTGGTAGAGTGTTAGCGATCGCCCCGTGGTATAAACAATCTTGGTATCATATTCTTGACGATGTTGATTTAACTTTTGATTAAGTTCTTCTAAGGCTTGATCATCGCCGACTAGGGTGTTATCCAAGTCGGTAACAAATAAAAATTTAGCCATAATGACCTCTGGAGAAATATTACCTAAATCAAACATACAAAATGAAAAATCAAAAAAGAGATTTTTGCCTCAATTTTTAATTTTTCATTTTGATTTTTCATGTTTCTTTAGCTACGGGTTTGCTGACGCAGTTGTTGAAGCGATCGCACTGCCTCTTGTGCTTGGGTAGCAGATTTGGTATTTCCCTGTTGTTGAAACAGTTCTGCTGCCTGCTGAAAGTCCTTAATTGCGGCTGGATTATTTTTTAAATTGTAATAACTCACACCGCGATTAAAGAATGCTTCAGCAAAATCTGCTCTCAGTTGGATTGCCTGAGTATAATCTTGAATCGCCGCCTGATCATTCTTCATTCTATTGTGAGCAATACCGCGATTGTAAAAGACTTTGGCATCTTTAGGGTCAATGCGTGCCGCTTCATTGTAATCAGCGAGGGCTTTTTCATGTTGACCTAAATCATCGTAAGCATTTCCGCGATTAGTCAAAGCTCTAGCATGATTGGGATCTATTTTCAATGCTGCGGTGCTATCTTCGATCGCCCTTTGGTAATCTTTTAAAAAATAGTAGGCAATTCCTCGCTTGACATAAGCATCGGCATAGTCAGGCTTTAACTTAATTGCCTGAGTATAGTCTGCGATCGCTTCTTTGTATTTAGCTTCCTCGACCTTAATAGCACCTTGACGGTAGTATTCCTCCGCAGACATTTGGGTTTCCCCAGGTTTGGGAGTTGTCTGGGTACTCCCAGGAGTCGGAACACTAGGAGTGGAACCTTCGGGAACTTCTGGTGTCGCCGGAACCACTTGGGTTCCTCCAGGTCTGGAACTAGGAGGAGGCAAAGGCTTTTCCGTCTCTCCAGAACTCGGTTTCTCCACCTCAACAGCAGGTTTTTCGGACTCTTCCTGGGTTGGCTTGGATTCTGTCTGGCCTGGTTTTGACTGTGCATTCACATCTAAAACAGAGACGCTACCCAGTAGAGTGGCAATACTTAAAATTGTGATTGATTGGTGAATGATTTTCATGTGTGTAACCAATCGGCTTGGTAGTCAGTATAAGCTTAGACTTCAAAGAAATTAACATTGTTGCCAAATAGGATATCAGGGTTTAGCACTTTATTTGAGTAATGTTTGCCAAAAAATCTTGATATTTTGAGCCGTTTTGCCAAAGAAATCTTCTCTAGCGTCTAAATTACTACCTTGGTTCCCCCAGCTAAATCGGCAAGTTTGGATTCTAGCTACGGGTAGATTTTTATCCGAAGTTGGCACTGGCTTCACGCTTTTTTATGCTCCCATTTTTTGGCCAAAGGTGTTGGTTTATCTTTTACCGAGGTAGGTTTGGGTTTAGGTAGTGCTTCTATTTCTGGAATTCTCGGGCGAATCATTGGTGGTTCATTTAGTGATTCTCACTTGATAAAATATAGAGATTTTGATTTTTTCAGAGTTGATTAATTGGCTGAGTAAGAGATAATTTGTTGATAAGCTTGAATTGTTTGTTCGGCTATTGCTTGCCAGCTATAATTTTTAATTGTTAATTCTTTTGCTTTTAATCCTCTTCGTTTAATTTCTGTTGGATCTTGAAGTGCCAAACGCAATGTTTCTGTCAGAGATGTTAAAGTTTGATCGCATACCCAGCCAGCTTCGGCGGTGAGAATATCTGACCAAATATAAACACCGCGAGAAATACAAACTGGCGTTCCCGCTGCCATTGCTTCTACTACAGCAATGCCAAAATTTTCATAATAAGATGGCAATACAAATAAGTCAGAATTTTGTAAGAGGGAAAGTTTGCGATCGCCTGTCACAAAACCTGTTATTGTTACTTTGTTTGGTAATGCAGCTAAGATTTGCGATCGAATATTCTCTTCATATTCTGGATCTTGCGGATTCGACCCCGCTAATACAAAATGAAAATCTATCCCTGAATTTGCCAGGTTTTGTAAAGCCGGAATTAGTAAATCCAACCCTTTTTTCGGATCGACTCTGGACATGAATAAAATTACCGGAGATGGCAGATTAGCAAATTCTGTTTCTTCCTTCTCTGGCGTTGGCAAATTCACACCCAAAGGAATCACTAAATCTGTAGTTTTCACCCCGAATCTTTCCGAAACTTTAGCTTCCTCCAAACTAGTAAAATGAATCGCAGATGCACCAGTTATATTGGGTTTTTCTAACAAAGCTGCATAAATTTGTTTCACTAACTTTTTCTTGCGTAAATCAGCAGGATCAAGAGTACCAAGGGGACGCAAAATGTAAGGTAATTTTTGTTTTCTGGCAATGGTTGCTGCTATTGAACACACAGGGGAAAATAAAGCATGAATATGCGCCAAATCATAATTTTTGGCATTACTTTTCAACCATTGCAGCAAATCCAAAGAAAATTTATATCTCCGAAATGGAGAACAGCGAAAGTAACGAATCTGATAACCATCTTGTTCTACTGGGCAATTTAACGGCACATCTAAAGGCGGTTGTCCCGCATCTCCGTTACTATTGGTAGTCAGAATTGTCACTTCAATTCCTGCTTTTGCTAAAGCAGCAGAAAGACCCAATACCATCTGACTAGGGCCACCATAAACTAGAGAAATAGAAGGAATAATTTGGAGAATTCGCATTTAATTATTCTCACTTATTTGTTTATAAAAATCTAACAATTGCTTGGCCAAAGCTTGATTAGTGTACTGATTTATTGCCTTTTCATAACCCATATTTGCCAATTTATCTCTTAATTCTGGGTTATCCATTAGTCGAATTAAACATTTTTGCAACTCCGAAACATTGCCTTCAGGAAATACTAACCCAGCCTCACCAATTACATTCGGAATTTCTCCAGAATCAGAACCAATTACCGGAACTTGGCAAGCCATTGCTTCAATTAAAACATGACCAAATTGTTCTTTCCAACCAGCAGCAGTTAAAGTTTTAAATTGATAAGTTGTTTGGGAAGGTAATACCAAAGTGTGCATTAAATTGATGTATTGGTATACGCGATCGTGCGGTACACTTTCCACCAAAATTAACTTTTCTTTAATTCCTTTTTCCCCTGCCATCGCCAACAGATTTGTCTGCAAAGGCCCACGTCCTAATAATAACAATTTCCAAGGCTTATCTGATAAACCTGCTAAAGCTTCCACTAAGGTAAGTAAGCCTTTTTCTTCGACAAATCTGCCCACAAAACCTACGACAAAATCACTTTCTTCAATTCCTAATTGCCTAGCTAATTCGGGTTGAAATTGTGGCTTAAATAAACTTTCATCAACACCGAGTTGTGGCATAATTACCATTGGCCCTTTGTAGCCTCTCTCCCGTAAAACTTCTACTCCATCTTTATTTCCGACCACTATCCCATCAGTATTACTAAGATTGTAAGACTCTAGTAATGAGATGGGAAACTTTAAGTTATAGGGAAGATTCCACCAAGTAAAAAAGACATTTTTCGCCTTTAAATCCAGCAGTTTATTCAAAGTAATAAACTCCGCATAAGCCAAAGCTTTAGAACCTTGTTCAACCTGAATAATTTCTGGTTTAAATTGACGTAACAAAGGAATCAATTCTGCACCAAAAGTTAATAAACCTTGGTTGTTTTTGCTAAAATTAGAAATTGGTACTACCCGGAAAGAACCTTCTTGTAAAGGTTGAGTTTCAATTGTTTTATTTTGAACTCCTCCAGGTTGCCAAATTTTGGGAGTAACTACTGTTACTTCAATTCCTGATTCTAAGCGAGATAATTCTCTTAATTTCTCGCGGTTCAGGTCAACAATATAAGTATGGCTAGCAACTAGAATTCTCATATTTTTTGAATAATTTACTGTTAGTTTATTGCCTTAATAGAAGGACTGAAGTCCTTACAACGAACCTATTACTCTTTAACAAAATCTTGTTTGGTGTAGATTTGTCCATTATTCCAAGTAGATTGAATTACTGTACCTAAAGCTTTGAAAAAGCCTAAGCTGTAAAATCCAGCACGGCTAATAACTTTTAATGCTGAACCGCTTTTATGACAAGGTGGACGACCAAGTACATGACAGTCAAATAAACGATAAAATAATCTCAATTGTTGATTAATTGTGAGATTTTTCATGCCCATCAAAAAATGATTGTGATAGAAAGTCATTTGATATTTTAGCGATCGCGTACTGATATCATGACACCCACCAGTTTCTTCTCCCAAGTGTACCAAAAAAGCCTCTGGATCATACCAAATTTTATAACCAGTTTTTCGCAATCTTAAACAAAAATCCGACTCTTCCCGCACCGCACTACCGCGAAACCTTTCATCAAAATACAACCCATGTTTGCTGAAAATTTCCCGACGAAAAGACATATTACAGCCTCTTGCTGTAATCACTTGTTGCGGTTTTGTCGTATGGACTAAATCAATATAGTACCAAGCAATTCCAGGGTCCATTGCTTGCGGTGGTAAGTACTCAATTGTGTAATTATCTCCCGGTTTTTCTCTTTGGGCATCTGCCAATTTCATCCGGTCAAAAACTCTCCCCGCAACCGCCCCAACTTCCGGGTTTTCCACATAGTTCCGGGCATGGTTTTTTAAACAATCAACTGGCATTTCTACATCATCATCAATAAAGTAAATAATATCTCCAATTGCCCGTCGAACGGCGTAATTTCTCGCCCCTGGTAAACTCGCCCAATCTAAACGATACCAGCGAATTTTCTCAGTTGCGGCTAACTCTTCTAAATAAGCTTGAGTTTCTGGTTGATGAGTTTTAGTTTGATCGACGACAATTACTTCAAAATTGGGGTAGTCTTGTTTTAAGACATCTGCGATCGTGGATCGTAAAGCTTCTTCACGTTCATAAGTTGGAATAACTACAGAAATTGAAGGTAAATTCATGTTTTTATTTTCCTTTTAGTTTCTTATAATTTATTTAAGCTCGTTTACTCAGCAATTTACCGGAAATTTTGCTTAAGAAATTATCCAAATAGATAAAGGCAATTACATAAACTATTAATCCAGCCATAGTAATCAGCATTACTGGCAAAATTCGCCAGGAAGGGTTGAGATTAATTTGTTTAGTTAAATAGGGCAGTAAGACAAAATAAAAAGGTTGATGTACGAGATAAATTTGATAGGAATAGACTCCCATTAAAGCAAGTAAAGATAAACCTCGTTTTAACAAAGTTTGTTCGCTTGCCTTGTCAAATAACCAATAGCAGATTATGAAGAAAAAGGGAGTAAACAACATATCAAAGCCAAGCATATATATTATATCTACTCCGGCAATAGTCAAAGCGGTGTAAAGACCTAAGCCAAGGGCAAAAGTAATAGTTGCTACCGTAAAGTCTACCTTCCTCAAGGAGTTATGGTTAGCGTAAATAAATCCCCAATACAAGCCTAAACAAAGTTGGAAAAAATAACTACCTAAAAAATTATTTTGCAGTAAAACCATAAAAATTTCGGGATCTGGGATGAAAACCAGACAAAGCAACTTATTTAATGTACCCAACCCAATTCC
>JBAVZX010001241.1:0-2769 GCA_049589015.1 Phormidium sp.
CCTGAAGGTAGAGCTAACTTTAATTCTGAAGATAGATCTTCTCATGAGGATTAAATCTTACGATTAAGTTACTTTTAGGGCTGCTATAAAACTCCGACCTTAGTCCTTATTGCAAAATAGACAGTGCTTTTGATTGCTTAATTCGGGCTAGAAAGGTAAAGAGGGTAGAACTGCATTAATTACTAATACATTCTGCCCTCTCATAGTGAATTCTAGAGTCAATTCGGACAGACTCTATTAATTTATTTTTAGTTTAGGTAGTCAGGTGTCCCAAGCCAAACTGACCAACTAAAAACAGGTCGATTGTGAATTAGTTACTGCCGTGCGGCAGAAATAACTAATCAGTTGAAAAAGGTGAAAAGTTGAACAGAAAAGCCTTCTGCCTTCTGCCCTAGAGCCTTCTGCCTTCTTGCACTAGCTTAGGCTTTTGCTGCGGGTGATCCAACTTCTTCTAGTTCGCTGAGGGCAAAGTTATTGGTGTTGACACCACTAGCGTTGCCACTGTAGCCAGTGTAGTTAACTCTCTCAAAGCGAACGATCACTGGAAATTTGATCCCGCTTTGGTCAACGGAAGCAACAGTGCCAACGTCTTGAAACCAGTAGGACTCTTTACGGAGAACTCGTACCTTAGATCCACGTTGAATCGCCATATTTGTGTTTTCCCTTTCGAGATAATGCAAATGATTGCCTAATTGCTTTTCAGAGTACTACTCCAGAGGTACTTCCCGTAAGCCACTTAACTTTAAGTTTTGTTAATCATCTGCCCAGTGTGTGGGATCTCCGATCGGCAGAATTTCCGTAATCCGGGCGATCGCAGATCATCAGTCATTTAAAATACAAATGGAATAACAAAGCGAAGCTGGTGGGCATTTAATTGGGGAACTGAAGGAAAAACCTGCAACTTCTCTCCCCTGCCCCCCTGCTGCCTCAACTAACACTCAAATTTCTTCATCAGATGGTGGCAAAACGCAACAGTTGACTTCATCGATGCAAACTTTACCCCACTGTAAAGCCCAACGTACCAGTGCTACCCGGTTTTTAGTTTTGGTCTTTTCGAGTATGTTGCTAATGTGGTTGTCAACGGTGCGTTTGCTGATTTGCAGCTTTTCGGCTATTTTGTCGTTAGTTAAGCCATCGGCTACTAATTCAATGATTTGCAATTCTCTATCGGAGAGAGAGGCATCAGTTCCAGATACCGGACTAGTCATAATGTATTCCTATACCCTGTAAATCTACCTATGTCAATTTTAGAATACTCTACGTTTAGCTTTTTTTGGTTCAGTTATTAATCATCAAAATTTAGGGAAAGTGGTGCTATGAGTGAAACGAGTGAGACTCAAGTTTTGTGTATTGGTGAGGTGTTGTTTGATTGTTTGGCAGATGAACCGGGAAAATCTCTGTTAGAGGTGGAGTCTTGGACTGCTTACCCTGGAGGTGCGCCAGCAAATGTGGCTTGTGCTTTAGTAAAATTGGGTACAACTGCGGGTTTTATTGGTTGTGTGGGTGAAGATGCACCGGGAGATTTTTTACTTGAGTTGTTGCAAGAAAATGGTGTGGATGTAACAGGAATTCAACGTCATCGCAAAGCACCAACGAGGCAAGTTTATGTGTTACGATCGCACTCTGGCGATCGCTCTTTTGCAGGTTTTGGTGATTTCGACACGGGAGATTTCGCCGATACTCGGTTAAGAGTTTCTCAGTTACCAGAAACTCTATTTCAGGATGTCAGTTTTTTGGTTTCGGGAACTTTGGAATTAGCTTATCCTCAAAGTCGGGAAGCGATCGAAAAAGCCGTTGAACTCGCCAAGCAAAATAATGTTAAAGTTTTCGTAGATGTAAACTGGCGACCTGTTTTTTGGCCCAACCCAGATCTCGCCCCAGGCGTAATATTAAAGTTTTTACAGCAAGCTGATTTTCTCAAGCTTTCGGATGAAGAAGCAGAATGGTTGTTTAATACGACTGATGCTAGTGCGATCGCCCAAAAACTCCCACATTTACAAGGAGTTTTAGTCACTGCTGGCGAAGCTGGTTGTAGTTATTATCTAGCAAATAATTCCGGCCAAATCCCCGCTTTTCCCGTCGATGTTGTTATCGATACAACTGGCGCAGGAGATAGCTTTGTTGCCGGATTTATTCATCAATTATGTCAACAGGGAACAGAGACTTTAACTAATGCCGAAACAGCGAAAAATATGGTAATCTACGCTAGTGTAGTAGGTGCAATTACGACCATGAAAGCTGGTGCGATCGCTGCTCAACCCACACCAATAGAAATAGAAGAATTTCTTAATTCCCATTAGTTTCTTCTCTTTCCTTGTTCTTCACGTCTTTGCGGTTCAAAAAAATATTTTAGCTTGAGGAGTGCTGTTAATGATTCCCGAAATTACCCTAAAACTATTAGCTGCCAAAAAAGCCAAAGGCATCAGTTTTGCTGATTTAGAAAAGATTTTAGGAAGAGATGAAGTTTGGATAGCAGCAGTAATTTACCGTCAAGCAAGTGCTTCGGAAGAAGAAGCAAAAAAACTAATTGAAGCTTTAGGACTTGGCGGTATTTATGTCCAAGAATTAACCGAACCTTCTGTTAAAGGTTTAGGGCCAATAGTTCCCACAGATCCTTTAATATATCGGTTTTATGAAATTATGCAAGTTTATGGAATGCCAATAAAAGAAGTGATTCATGAGAAGTTTGGGGATGGAATTATGAGTGCGATCGACTTTACCTTAGATGTGGAAAAGGAAGAAGATCCAAAAGGTGACAGGGTAAAAGTT
>JBAVZX010001242.1:0-3853 GCA_049589015.1 Phormidium sp.
GTGTTACCAATTGTGGACTAACAAAAGGCACTGACAGATTGAGCAAATATACTTAATTGACAAGCAATAATTTTTGTTGCTCTTGCCAAGCCACAAAAACTATATTACTATATGCCAATATAAGTTACAACCAGAAATAGAAGTTCCCATCCAACTTTTTCTCTAGGTTTAAAAGCTGAAATTTTCCCAAAGGAGCCAGAAATATGCTATTTCGCCAATTGTATGACAATGAAACTAGTACTTATACTTATTTAATTGCTGATGAAAAGACTAAAGAAGCGGTTTTAGTCGATCCAGTAATTGAACAAGTAGAACGCGATTACAAGTTAATTCAAGAATTAGGATTAACGTTACGTCATTGTTTAGAAACCCATATTCACGCTGACCATATTACTGGAACAGGTAAGCTGCGAGAACTGACAAATTGTGAGGGAATAGTACCAGAAAATGCTCAAGCTGCTTGTGCTAATCGGTTTATTAAAGATGGAGAAGTATTAAAAGTAGGCGATATTGAAATTAAGGCGATCGCTACTTTAGGACACACCGATAGTCATAACTCTTACTTAGTCAATCAAGATATACTACTCACCGGAGATTCGCTATTTATTCGTGGTTGTGGACGCACAGATTTTCAAAGCGGTAATCCAGGCTTAATGTACGATCATGTGACTGAAAAATTATTTACTCTCCCAGACGAAACCCTAGTGTATCCAGGTCACGATTACAGAGGACATAGTGTTTCTAACATTGGCGAAGAAAAGAAACACAATCCCAGATTTGTTGGTAAAGATCGGGCAAGTTTTATTGAACAAATGAACAATCTTAACCTTCCCGATCCCAAGAAAATTGCTGAAGCTGTACCAGCAAATCAACAATGTGGAAGTGTTCCAGCAATGGTATAATAAGCAATCAAAAGATTTTGGTTTTTAGATTTAGTTTAAATATGGTAAACGCCAATCTAAAACCTAAAATCTAAAATTGCTCAAAATAGTCGATCGATGAACAAAAAAGAAACAGAAAATTATGGCAGATTTTAATTGGTTAACTGCCCTATTCGGTGGCGTACTTATTGGAAGTAGCGCCACTATCTTGCTGGCATTTAATGGTCGAATTGCCGGAATTAGTGGCATGATTAATGGTGCAATTACTTTTACCAAACAAGAAACTTGGCGCTGGATATTTATCTTGGGAATGTTATTAGGTGGGGTACTTTACGAATATGCCTTAGCACCTCAACCAACTCCCAAATCGACATTTGCTCCTTTAGCAATGATTATTGGTGGCTTACTGGTTGGTTTTGGTACCAGAATGGGTAGTGGTTGTACCAGCGGTCATGGAGTTTGTGGACTAGGTAGATTATCAACTCGCTCTTTAGTGGCAGTTTTAATATTTCTGATCACTGCTATTTTCACGGTTTTTATTGTGCGTCATGTCTGGAAATTGAGTATTTAATAAAAGGTAGAAATATGCAAGAAAAAATGACGATTTTACTTTCGGGATTACTGTTTGGGTTAGGGCTAGGATTTTCACAAATGATCGATCGCGATCGCGTACTCGGCTTCCTAGATGTAACAGGTATTTGGGACCCGACATTATTATTTGTATTAGGTGGAGCCGTCACTGTCACAGTAATTACCTTTCGATTTGTGCTTCGTCGTTCCCAGCCAATATTAGCAAACGAGTTTCATTTACCTACTAAGAAAGATATCGATAAACCTTTGGTTATTGGGGCAGTTATGTTTGGTATTGGTTGGGGAATTGCCGGATATTGTCCTGGCCCAGGAATTACTGCTTTAGTACTAGGGATTTGGAATCCAATTTTGTTTATGGCCGCCTTTATTGTAGGTTCATTAGCTTATAAATGGTACTCAAAATAGAAGATATTGAATTAGTAACAGATCAAGAATAAAAGAATGTTCCATAAAAAGATAATGCAAATAGAGCGATCGCAAACTGAACCTTGGTTACAGCAATGGAGCCACTTTTTTCCCATTTTAGATTGGGGTTTTAACTATCGAAAAGAATATTTAGCTGGAGATATAACCGCTGGAATTATTGTTGGTAGCGTACTAGTTCCGCAAGCAATGGCTTACGCTTTATTAGCAGGTTTACCGCCCCAAGTTGGGTTATATGCCAGCATTGCACCGCCAATTGTTTATGCGTTTCTTGGCACTAGTCGTTTAATTTCAGTTGCTCCTGTAGCCTTAGATTCGCTGATGACTGGTGCAGCAATTGCTCCTTTAGCAGCTACCTTAGCCACTCAAAATACTCCTGAATATTTAAAAACCTATTTATGGTTAGCATTATTGCTAGCATTAATGATTGGTGTAATTGACATCATCTTGGGAGTTTTTCGCTTAGGATTTTTGGTAAATTTTCTCAGTCAAGCAGTCATTTCCGGTTTTATTAGTGCCGCAGCAATTCTCATTGCTTTTAGTCAAGTTAAACATTTACTCGGATTAAAAATTCCCCAAACAGAATCCTTTATTGAATTGTTAGGATATTTAATCAAAGGAATTACGGCAATTAACTGGATTACATTGGCTTTAGGGATAACTAGCATTTTAGTTTTAGTTTATTTACCGAAAATTTTGGGTAAACAACTCAGAAAAAGAGGATGGCAGGAATCAACAATTATGCCACTTACTAAAAGTGCGCCTCTCCTAGTTGTAATTATTGGTTCATTGTTAGTTTGGTTATTGCACTTAGAGCAAAGTGCTGGAGTGAAAGTTGTCGGTAAAATTCCCCAAGGCTTACCCGCTTTAAGTTTCCCTACTTTGGATGGAAACGCAATTTCTGCATTACTACCTGCTGCTTTTGCTATTAGTTTTGTCGGTTTCATGGAAGCTTATTCAGTTGGTAAATTCTTAGCAAGTAAACGAAGACAGAAAGTTGATGCTAATCAAGAATTTATTGCTTTGGGTGCTGCCAATATTAGTGCATCTTTAACGGGAGGTTATCCAATTGCTGGTGGTGTAAGTAGATCCAGCGTAAACTTTTCTGCTAATGCTAATACTCCTTTAGCTTCTATCATTACAGCAAGCATCATTGCACTAACTGTAATGTTTCTTACGCCTCTATTTTACTTTTTACCCCAAGCTTGTTTAGCAGCAATTATTGTCATGGCAGTTTCCAGTTTGTTAGACTTTGCAACACTGAAACGCTTGTGGGTTTATAATCGTGCGGATGCGATCGCATGGTTAACAGCATTTTTCGCGGTCTTAATCACCAGTGTAGAAAAAGGGATTTTAATAGGTGCTGCTGTATCAATTTCGTTGCATCTATGGCGCACCAGCAAACCTCATATTGCTGTTGTCGGTAGAGTAGGAGAAACTGAACATTTTCGCAATGTTCTACGACATAATGTGAAAACTTGTCCTCATATATTAGCAGTTCGGGTTGACGCTAGTCTTTACTTTGTTAACACTAAATATCTTGAGGATTATGTGCTTAAAGCCGTAACCGATCGCCGTGAAGTCAAAAATTTATTACTAGTTTGTAGTGCCGTTAATTCAATTGATGGCAGTGCCTTGGAAACATTGAAAGGGTTAATTAGTGACTTGAAAACTAGAGGAATTGCATTTTATATGTCAGAAGTCAAAGGCCCTGTAATCGATAAGCTCATAAAAGTTGGATTTGTAGATGAATTAGGTAAAGACCATATTTTTCTCACAACCGATCAAGCAATCAAAACATTAGACATGAAGACTGGTGACTGGGAAATATAGCAACAGACATATCGGTTAACTCAGATCTTGCACCAGGGCTAAAAACCGGGTTTCTTGCAAATAGCTAAATCTGAAAGCCCAGATTTTTCGTAAAGAAACCCGGTTTTTCAAGTCTTGTTGAGAAT
>JBAVZX010001243.1:0-3167 GCA_049589015.1 Phormidium sp.
ATCAAGCTCTGCATTGATAGCATCTTTACGATTGAAATGAATTTCTAAGTCAGGATAAAGCTTTAAGAGTTGCTCCTGAAGCCAATTCTCAAGCTTAGACCGTCTAGTTCCATAGTGTTTATGAGAATTCCTGTAGGTTGCTGCACAAGAAGTTGAACAAAAATTTGATTGCCCATCTTTTATTCGATGTCTTTGTTTAGTAAAAGTTTTCCCACAATTACAACAAACTACTTCTTTTGCTAAGATAGGTTTAACGAACAATGGTAATCCAGCTGCTTTTAAAGCATTATTCCAACTTCCAAATTTACTGACTATTGTATTGTGCGCCACAAGACAAGTAATAGTTTTATGCCTAATTTTATTTAAGGTAGGGATTTCGCCATGATTCTGATAGTATTCTTGGAACCATTCTATTAATTCATCTTGAGTGATTTTCATAACAAGTTTTTAATCTAATTGCCATTTTACTATTAATGGGGTGCAGGCAAATATAAATAAGTACCTTTTTAGTATCGCCCTACACCCCAAATTATGGAAGATGCCGCTAAATGGACGGCAACTGCTCTTGAAAAGCAGGGCAGGGTAACACCTGGGGGTTCGAGTCCTCCATCTTCCTTTACCCACCGGAAGCCGAGAAGCGAGGCACTGTGCTGATAACACAGAGGTAGAAGGGGCAGTACCTTCCCGGTGGATTTGTGCGTCAAAATAGTGGTATTGAGTCTCAAATTTTGAATTATGCCCACTCAACGTCAACGAGTTACTATCTGGGATTTGGCAGTTTATGATCATGAAGGTCAACTTATACTTATAGTTGAATTCAAGAGTAAGCTTGATACTTCGCCAGAATGGGCAGCAAAATTTCGGCGAAATATTCTTGCTCATGGCGATTTTCCAAAAGTCCCTTATTTCCTGATGGTGTTTCCCGATAAGTTTTATTTGTGGACTGATAAAGAAGCAAGACTGGATGAAAGTGAACCAACTTATGTTATTGATGCACGTCCTATTTTTCAGCCTTATTTTGAAAAAGCTGGGATCAAAAATGAGCAACAAATACGCGATGAAAGTCTGGAAATAATTTTCTCATCTTGGTTAACAAGTATTATTTATTCGCCAGAAGTACCAAATCCGCCAGATGAATCTCAGCGATGGCTAATTGATTCTGGTTTTTATGCTGCTATTGCTGGAGGTAGTTTACACTTTGAGGCTGGGGTGTGAATATTTACGTTGAAACTAATTTTGTCTTGGAGTTAGTTTTTCAGCAAGAGCAATGGCAAAGCTGCGAACAGATTTTGCAACTTTGTGAAGCCGGAAGTGCAAAGCTGGTCATACCAGCATATAGTTTAGCTGAACCTGACGATAAATTAAGCCGTAGAAGATAAGGGCAAAAAGTATGGGTATAGAAGCATCTTATTGGCGTGTCACACCAAAGCAATTTGCAGAGTTTCAAAGCAACCCTGAAACTGCTCGATCATTCTTCACGTTTATTAATCTAAATGAACTTGATTTTAGTAAGCCTCAAGAGATAGTCGCCCGACTTCAAGAACGAAAAAATAGTGGAAGCTACTTGAGCCTTGGTAAAGATTGGCAAGCACTACATTTCTTACTCACTGGAGAATTAGCTTTTGTTGGCGAATCACAAGTACAGCCCCCTCTGTGCAATGTGGTTATGGGAGGTACACCTACTAATTTTGAAGCAACTTATGGAGTTATCCGTTATCTTACACCTGATGAAGTTAAGGAAGTTGCTGAAGCATTGAGCCAGATTTCTGTAAACGACTTACAACAAAGATTTGACCCCTCTGCATTTAATGCCGCAGAGATATATCCAAATCCTCAACCTGGTGGTTGGGATGAAGAGGAGATTGAAGTCTTATTTGAAGTGTATCCAAAGTTAGTTGAGTTTTTTAAGCAAAGTGCCAAAGAAGGCGATATTATTTTGATTTCGTTTTAACATGAGAGGAAGTTAAAGCCTCACTTTTTAGTATTTGAGTATTTGCAATTTTGAGGTGTGGTAATGCAATATCCCGATCCAAAAGTTTTACATCCAATGCAGGGGTTTCCCCAAATTTGTTTTATTAAAAATACAGTTTCAAATCCTAATATTATCATTGGCGATTATACTTATTATGACGATCCAGAAGATTCGGAAAAGTTCGATCGCAATGTCCTCTATCACTACCCCTTTATCGGTGACAAGTTAATCATCGGTAAGTTCTGCGCGATCGCCAGAAATGTAAAATTCATCATGAATGGTGCAAATCATGAAATGTCTGGCTTTT
Source organism: Phormidium sp. (assembly GCA_049589015.1). Taxonomy (GTDB): domain Bacteria; phylum Cyanobacteriota; class Cyanobacteriia; order Cyanobacteriales; family Aerosakkonemataceae; genus Floridanema. The sequence continues at coordinate 2,280 of JBAVZX010001243.1, forward strand.
CCACCTATCCATTTTATATTTTTGGTAATGGTTGGGAACGAGTTACACCTGAGTCGAATGAAACATCTTTTAAAGGTGATACCGTAATTGGTAATGATGTCTGGATTGGATATGAAGCAGTGATTATGCCAGGAGTAAAAATTGGCGATGGCGCAATTATTGCTGCTAAATCTGTAGTTACTAAAGATGTGAAACCTTACACCATTGTCGGCGGAAATCCAGCGCAGATAATTCGCCAACGTTTTTCTGATGAAATAATCAATGTTTTGTTGGAAATTGCCTGGTGGGATTGGGATATTGAAAAGATTACGAGAAATTTGGAAAAAATTGTTGGTGCTGATATTGAAGCATTAAAAACTTGTGTATGATTGAGAAATAGCTGAAATAGGAGAGACAAAGTGAGTATCAGTGTTGACTTACCACCAGAATTAGAAAGTGAGCTTTCTACAGAAGCTTCTCAACTTAATCTGCCTTTGTCTGAATATATTTTGCGTGTTCTGTCGATGAGGGGAAGTATTGCTAATCCTCTGAAAAATGGGGCAGAACTTGTTGCTTATTGGCAAAGTGAAGGTGTGATTAATTCCAGACCTGATATTACTGATAGCCAAGCATATTCTTGTCAGTTGCGCCATGATTCTCAAACACGCGATCGACTGTAAGTAAATTATAGATGTATTTGTTGGATACTGACGTTTTAATTGATATTCAACGCGGTCATGTGCCTGCGATCGCGTGGTTTACTACACTGTCTGAAATCCCTAGTATTCCAGGCTTTGTTGTTATGGAACTGATTCAGGATGCTCAGAATAAGCAACAAGTTCGTAATGCCTTAAAGCTGGTTGCTCCATTACCTGTAGTTTGGCCTACAGAGGCTGATTGCGATCGAGC
>JBAVZX010001244.1:0-3377 GCA_049589015.1 Phormidium sp.
AGGTAATATCACCTTTTTTAATGAATTTGCTCAACGTTTTTTTGGTTATTCGGAAACGCAAATTCTTGGTAAAAATATACTGGGAACCTTAGTTCCCTTTACTGATAGTTCCGGGCAAAATTTAACCGAATTTATTAAGCAACTGCTCCAGCATCCAGAAAGATATAATCATGAAGAAAACGAAAATATCCGCCGCAATGGGGAAAGAGTTTGGATTGCTTGGCGCAACAAAGCTTTATTTGATCAAGATGGGAATTTGACTGGGTTGCTTTGTATTGGTACAGATATTAGCGAACGCAAACAAGCCGAAGCCAAACTCCGAGAATCAGAACAGAAATTCCGCACCCTTTACGAATCAACTAGTGATGCTGTAATGCTGTTAGATGAAACAGCATTTATTGATTGTAACCGCGCCACTTTAGAAATGTTTGGTTGCACCAGTAAAGAACAATTTTGTGGCAAACATCCCGCTGAGTTTAGCCCCAAAAATCAACCAAATGGCCAAGATTCCGCGACTCTTGCTGTCCAAAAAATTAAAATTGCTTTGCAAATAGGTAAATGTCGCTTTGAATGGCTACATTCTCGCTTAGATGGTAGCGTATTTCCCGCCGAAGTTTGGCTAACTTACATGGAATTGGCAATAGAAAATAATGACCGTTTACCCCGCCAAGTTGTCCAAGCAGTAATCCGCGACATTACCCAACGCAGGCAAGCAGAAGAAGCCTTAAGAGCTTCCCAACAAATGTTACGGTTGGTGATGGATAATATTCCCCAAGCTATCTTTTGGAAAGACCTTAACTCAGTTTATCAAGGCTGTAATCAAAAGTTTGCCGAAGATGTTGGTTTAGTAGAGCCAGCCGCAGTTGTCGGCAAAACGGAATATGATTTTTGTGAGAGTGAAACCCAAGCCGAATTTTTACGAGCGATCGATCAACAAGTGATGAAAAGTAATAATCAAGTCACTCAATATTGCGAATTTTTTCAATTCAAAAATGGTAGTGAAGCTTGGTTAGAAACTACTAAAATTCCCCTGCATGATGCACAAGGGAATGTAGTCGGAATTTTGGTAACTTATGAAGATATCACTGAACGTAAACGTATTGAAGAAGCATTGCGGGAAAGTGAAAATAAATTCCGCTTATTATTTGAACAGTCTGGCGATGCCATTCTCTTATTAAAAAATAATCAAATTATCGACTGTAATCAAGCCGCTGTAGAAATGATTGGTGCTAGCACCAAGGAAGAATTATTAAATGTAAACCCTGCTCAATTATCACCAGAAAAACAACCTGATGGTAGCTACTCTTTGAGCAAAGCTAACGAAAATAACTCCTTAGCTATTAGTCGCGGTAGCTGGAGATTTGAATGGATACATCACCGTTTAGATGGCTCACAATTTCCCGTAGAAGTATTACTCACCTCTATTCCTTTACAAGGTGAAAAAATTCTCCATGTAGTTTGGCGCGATATCACCGAACGCAAACGTGCTGAAGCAGGTTTAAAAGCCAGTGAAAGACGCTTACGCAAACAAAGTACTGCTCTTTTAGAATTAGCAACTAACAACAAACTTACCTGCGGTGATTTAGTAGTAGCAATTCAAGCAATTACCGAAACTGCGGCTAACACTTTAGATTTAGAAAGAGCTAGTGTCTGGTTGTATAATCCCGAAAAAACTGGGGTTATTTGCTTAGATTTATATGAACGTAGCAGCGATCGCCACTCTTCAGGAATAGAATTATTATCTGTAGACTACCCCAACTATTTTCAAGCTTTACAAACAGAACGCATCATCGCTGTACATGATGCTCATACCGATCCTAGAACCAGTGAATTTTCTGATAATTATCTGACTCCTTTAGGGATAAATTCCATGTTAGATGCACCAATTAGATTAAGTGGTGAAATGATTGGCGTAATCTGTCATGAACATATCGGAACAGCACGTTACTGGGCTTTAGAAGAAGAGAATTTTGCCGCCTCTTTAGCCGATTTTGTAGCATTAGCAATGGAAGGTGCAGAACGTCGCCGCGCTCAACAAGCACTCTTACAAGCTAATGAAGAATTAGAAATTCGCGTTGAAGAAAGAACAGCCGCATTAAAAGAATCCAATCATCAATTAGTAGTAGAAATTCGCGAAAGAAATCGCTCAGAAGTAGCATTACGCCAAGCCGAAGAAAAGTATCGCAAAATTTTTGAAAATGCCATAGAAGGAATTTTTCAAACCTCAGTAGATGGACGTTACTTAAGTGCTAATCCAGCATTAGCCAAATTATACGGTTACAATTCGCCTGAAGAATTGATGAATAATATCCAAAACCTTGAACAGCAAATTTATGTTGATCCGCAGCAAAGATTAAAGTTTATTCAATTAATCGAAGAACAGCACAGCGTATCTGGCTTTGAATCCCAAGTTTATCGTCGAGACGGTAACGTGATTTGGGTTTCCGAAAATGCCCGTGCCGTCCGCGATGAACAAGGAAAAATACTTTATTATGAAGGCATAGTAGAAAATATTACCAAACGGAAAGTAGCCGAAGAAGCCTTACGCTATCAACAGGAACAAACCGAAAAATTACTATTAAATATTTTGCCCCAACCGATCGCCGAACGCCTACGAAGAGAAGAGAGTACGATCGCAGATATCTTTAAAGAAGCCACAGTTCTATTTGCCGATATTGTCGGATTCACCGAACTTTCGGCTAACATTCCCCCAGTACAACTAGTAGAAATGCTCAATGAAATCTTCTCCACATTTGACGAACTAACCGAAGAACACGGCTTAGAAAAAATTAAAACCATTGGCGATGCTTACATGGTAGTCGGAGGATTACCAATACCCCGTAAAGATCATGCTCATGCGATCGCAGAAATGGCATTAGATATGAAAATACAGATCGATCGCTTTAACCGCCAAGCCGGACAAAACGTGCAACTCCGCGTAGGCATAAATACAGGCCCCGTCATCGCAGGCGTAATCGGCATCAAAAAATTCATCTACGACCTTTGGGGCGACACCGTAAACACCGCCAGTCGCATGGAATCTCAAGGATTAGCCGGACAAATTCAAGTCACAACCACAACCTACGAAATATTACGAGATAAATACCTCTTCCAAAAACGAGGTAACATCCCCATCAAAGGCAAAGGAGAAATGACAACCTATCTCCTTACAGGCAGAATGGGTTAACTCAGATCTTGCACCAAGGCTAAAAACCGGGTTTCTTGCAAATAACTAAACCTGAAAGCCTAAATTTTTCGTAAAGAAACCCGGTTTTTCAAGTCTTGTTGAGAATGGTGCAAGATCTCAGTTAACAAAGGCAGGGGAGCAGAGGGGCTCCCGGCGCAGAGGAGAAAAAATTTCCGGCAACCCGAATGAG
>JBAVZX010001245.1:0-2111 GCA_049589015.1 Phormidium sp.
GCTGTGGTGACATTAAAAGTAACCAAACCACTAAGTTTAGTAGTAGTAGAAAATTGATTTGCTTCTACTTCATTAACTCTGGCTTCTAAAGCATCGACTCGACCGCGCAAAGTTGCTAATTCAGCACCAAATTCTTCTTGTAATCTTCTCAAACGATCTAAATCTTCTTTACTGACTCCTTGTGGTAAAGCAGCAATTAATTCTTGAATTCGATCCAAACAGCTATTTAAACCTGCGGCGAATTCATAACGAGTCATCGCCCGATTACCACGATAAGTTCGATCGGGATAACCTTCAATACAACCGTAACGTTCTACCAAAGATTGTAATGCTTGAAAAGCCCAATCTGTGGGTTGGACATCGCGCAATTGTGAAACTGATGTTACTTGTTCTAATTCAGAAATATTTAGAGAATCAGTTGCAGTTTGGCTGAAATTATCAATGCTAGTACTGTCGCCTAAATCAGAAACTTGAGCAACTTCGATCGCATTGTCACCCCTACCTTTTCCATTTTCCGTCACTTCAGCTGCCAAGGCACCCCAAGACATTAACCCGCCAGCAATCAAAATAGCCGGACTAATTAACCAACTCTGCCACAAAAAATTACTCATCTATCCTCACACCAAAAAAGCTAGTAGAATGAATGATACTAACAAACCTAGATACACCTAATAGTAAATCTCAGACACAAACTGTTAGATCGGATACTAGCAGATGACATTTAGGGCAGTTGCCAAAGAGTAGCTTATGATGGAAAACTGCCACTAGTTTTAAGTTGCGTCAGTTGCTCCATGAACATCACTGCTGGTAAAGTCCTACAAAATGGCAAGTACGTCCTGGATGGCGCTATTGGCCAGGGAGGATTTGGCATTACTTACAAAGCTACCCACAACTATCTGGGACAGACAGTTGTCATTAAAACCCTGAACGAAGAATTGCGCCGAGAAGGGTATTTTGAGCGATTTCAGCAACAATTTGTCGCCGAAGCCCAAAGACTTGCCAAATGTCAGCATCCCAACATCGTGCGAGTGCTAGACTTTTTTGAGGAAGAAGGGCAGTCTTTCATTGTCATGGATTATATTCCTGGCCCGACCCTAGCCGAATTAGTCGCCCCAGGAAAGCCCTTAACAGAACTACAAGCCATTCGCTACATCCATCAAATTGGTTCAGCCTTAAAGGTAGTTCACAAAAATGGGTTACTCCACCGAGATGTCAAACCCCAAAATATTATTCGGCGCGAAGGGACAGAAACCGTAATTTTGATCGATTTTGGGATTGCCCGTGAATTTACTCCGGGTGTTACCCAAACCCACACAGGGGTATTATCAGCTGGATATGCACCGATAGAACAATATTTACCACAAGCTCGCCGTAGTCCGGCTACAGATGTTTATGCTTTAGCCTCTACTCTTTATTTTGCGCTGACAGGACAAGCACCTGTAGCATCTGCATTACGCGATCGCATTTCCCTTCCTAATCCTACCCAACTCAACCCCAACATTAACCCCCAAACCGAACAAGCAATTTTGCGGGGAATGGAAATGGAAGCCGCCAAACGTCCGCAAACCGTAGAAAATTGGTTATCCCTACTGCCAAAGACAGAAACGGAAAATACTTCCCTAACTAGCGCCACTCAAACTATTTTGCCAGAAGCGATCGGCAACCCACCCCGCCAGCAACTAGCCATTCCCCCTCTGTTCCAAAATCCCAAATTCAAATCCTTAGCCATTACCGCATCCATCGCCGCCCTAGTCGGGATGACATTCGGCTTAGTCCTCCGCTTCAGCAATGGTGGGACAATCTTACAGCGCCCACAGTCCTTTCCCCCCACGAAAAATTGGCCCACCGCAGAACCCACCATTTCCCCCACCCCCGAACCAGAAGCATCCCCAAAAAACACTCAAGACAACTCTCAAACTAAACAATCAAAAGAGTCAACCAAGACACCTGTAGCCGAAACCCAACCCACCCCAACCCCACCACAACGTCCTCGTCGCCGAACTCGTTCTGATCAGACTTATCAACAACCTGTACGCAACTACAGCCCCACCACACAACAACGCCGCACCACCAGAGAAACCCTCAACACCAACCCGCCAGAAACCACAACC
>JBAVZX010001246.1:0-3319 GCA_049589015.1 Phormidium sp.
CTTAAAACATTGACGAAGCTAACATTACCCCGCAAGGGAGGCTCGAAAGAGCAAAACATTATGCGTACAGGATTGCGAGGTTTGAAGCGGTAATTGTCTTATTTGTAAGTGCAACACAAAAGCACACCGAGTCAACCAATCCCAAGGCGGTAATGAATACGAAGATTCACGGTGGTTAAAACCACTCGTGTCGTTTTTCCTCTCAGGGTTAAAACCACTGAGTTTCCAAACTACCGGATTTTCTTTATGAAAAATGGCACGCTTATATTACATAATCAGTGCCAAGTTCTTCGTGTTTTTTCTCACAAATATAGTGCTTACTCTTCATTTTAGGAGGAGAAAATCATGGCTGTCAATCTTTTTAATGCTACAACTTACGCTTCCCTATATCCAGACTTAGGAGCAGCAGGTTTAACCACCCCCCAACAACTAGAAGCCCACTTCCGCAATACCGGAGTTAATGAAGGACGATTACCCTCAACTTTTGTTAATCCTAATTATTATGGCAGAAGCTATGCCGATTTAGGAAGAGCCGGGTTAACAACTAACGCACAGTTATTCAACCATTTGGAAAGCTTTGGTGCGAATGAAGGACGACGTTCTTCAGTTGCGTTCAACCCTTATTTTTACAGAGCAGTTAATACCGACTTAACTGCTGCTGGCTTAACTAACGAGCAATCCTATCAACACTTTAATGTCATTGGAGCGAGCGAAGGACGTGCTTCCTCGGAATTTTTCAATCCATATTTCTACTTAGCAAGTAATAGCGATTTAGCTGCTGCTTTTGGTAATAATTATCAAGCCGCACAAGTACACTTCTTGAATTATGGTGTTCGAGAAGGACGGGTAGGTTCTGGCCCTGTTTCTCCTTCCACAGATCCGAGTAATGTATCTAGTACTGCTTACGATTTAGGCAATTTGATTGCTAAAGGAACTTTTGTTGATTTCGTGGGAACTAGCGATCGCGATGACTACTACGGCTTCCGCGTAGTCGATCCGACTAATTTAAACTTGAATCTTTCTGGATTGAGTGATACTGCTACACTGAAACTCTTTGCCGATACTAATGATAACGGTCGAGTCGATCCAGGTGAAGAAATAACCAATGTTAATGGTAACGCTTCCACTCCCGCAGTCATTAACAAGACCTTGGGTGCTGGTTATTATCATATCAACGTAACCACACAAAACCATGCCACTAACACCTTGTACACCTTGGCAATGTCGCCTTCTGTAATTCAGTCTACCAACACCACAGACCCAGGAGATAACCAAGCTAGTGCTTTCAGTCTCGGTACTCTGACTGGTAGCCGCACGGTGAAAGATTTTGTCGGTAGTAACGATCGCCTTGACTTCTACAGCTTTGTCTTAGATGGTAACAAGAATCTCAATCTTTCACTTAACGGTACAACCGATCCAGCTTACGCTCTCCTGTACAAAGATACTAATACCAATGGTGTGTTAGATACTACCGAAATCTTAGGAATTGTGAATTCTTCTAACAATAGCCTGGGTAATTTGACACAAAACTTAGGTGCAGGTACTTACTTTGTGGAAGTATTTACCAACACTACCACAGCTAACACCAGCTATAACATGACCTTAGCTGTATAATCCATTTTCTCAAATCATAATTGTCTGAAAAAAACTGGGGAAGGAACAGAGATGAAAAACCCTGATTCCTTCCCCAGTTAACAACATTTATGATTAAGTTTTGCATCTGCTCATCTACTCATGGCAAAAATCTGTTCGGCTGTGAGAGTTAAGTTAGGAAACAACCGGGACTCTATTCGATCGCCCCCACGAAAAATCCTACCTGGCAGATATTCTCCATTCTCTAATTGATAAATCATAATTGTTGGCTGTTTTGGCGAACCAATAAAACGAATTCCACCTAATGCAGCGTAGTCCACAATTATGTATTCTAAAACTCCCAATTCTTCGTATTCAGCGACTTTAGTAAGATAATCATCTTTCCAATTCGTACTAACTACTTCGATGATTCCTGGTGGTGGAATATAAGCAGCAGCAGAGCTAGAATTACCTTTCATGCGCTGCCATTCTTCCTTAGCAAAAATTACGATATCTGCTTTACGGCTTTTTTCTTTCTCGCCCGGTTCAGTTTTGAGCCGAACTTGTTTAGACTGTCGAGAAATATATGGAAGATTTGCCTCTAAGCAGTGAGCTTCCAGGTACGCACAAAGTCGTTCGATCAAATCCTCATGATTTGCATTTGGTTCAGATAATGGCACAGGAACCCCATTAAGTAACTCAAAATCTCTGCCTGAACCGTCATCCCAGGCGAGAAATTCCTCAAAGGTTAATGGCTTTGTAATTGTTAGATACATGGGGTTAAACTCCCAAATAGCGGCGCAAATACATTTCCAAAGTTTCTAACTTGAAGTTAAAAATTGATTCCAAATTAGCAATTTCATCACTGGTACAAAAGAATTCATTTCCCAGTAATACGCGCAAAGTTCCTAAAGAATCTTTAGCAAAAGGATTAATTAGACCGATCGCACTTCGCACCCCATCAAACATAAACAAAGGTACATTAACCACAAAGGGTTCTTGATTAAAAATCTTGCCAAAAATTTGCGGAATTTCCCCTCGTTCTAAAATTTCTGGCCCCCCAACCGGAAAGATTTGATTTTTTGCCGCTGCTACATTAACAGATTCCACCGCAATTCGAGCTAAATCATCAGTGCTAACAATTGAAGCTCGATTTTTCGGATCGCCAACTAACAAATAAATCCCCGTTTCCCGAAACCTTTCTGCTAAAGTTAAAACATTAGAAGAAAATCCCGAAGGGCGCAAAATAGTGTAATTTAAACCACTAGCTTGCAAGTATTTTTCTACTTCTCGTTTAGCTTTAAAAGTCGGCGCATCTTCGTATCCGCGATCGACACCAAGCACAGAAATAAACACAAAATGTTCGACTCCAGCTGCTTTTGCTTGGTCAATTAATTCGATGTTAGCTCGATAATCAACTGCTGCGGGATTACCCTCTCCCCCATGAGCACTGATAATATATTTAACTCCTTGGCAAGCTTTGTGAATATCTTTATCTTGTTGTAAATCACCGATAAATATTTCGCTTCCTCGGTATTCTAATTCTCCGTAACGTGAGGTAAGGCGGACAAATGAACGTGCTGGAAGATTGCGATCGCATAACAACCGCACGATCCGGCGACCTAAATCTCCAGTGGCTCCAGTTACTAGAAACATAATGGTACTTCCTTTTGGCGATCTGATTGAGCGATCGTCTATTTTTGAATCAACTTATATTTAAAGTTTTACATAAGATCAATATAAATTA
>JBAVZX010001247.1:0-7532 GCA_049589015.1 Phormidium sp.
CCGTTCTTCTGGTTCTAAACTTTCTGTGGTTTGTAAATTAGCTTGGAAATTGGTGAGTAAGGTGAGAATATTCGATCGCAATGGATGATTTACTGGTAGTAGCCGTATTTCATCGATCGCTTCTTCTTGCACTTTCCCTTTACCTAAAAGTCTTAGCCAAAGGGTAGATTCGGTTTTCGGTAATTGATGAATCACTACGATTCCCGTCCTGAGATACTCTGGAAACAAATAGATTCCCTGTTCCCAGTTATCTGCATCTATTTTAGCGCCAAAACCATTGAGAATCGAGTCTCCTTCAGTGGGAGAGAGAATCCACAGGCGAGGTAAACTTTCCTCTAGCAAACGTTCTTTTTTTCGGGTAGCTTCTCTTTGTAACTCTCCGCGTAAGGTCAATAATTTTAAGAGACAATTACAGATATCGGTGGGAGTAGCTGGATTACGAAATGGTTCAAAGATGGCAGGATTAGCCGCTAATTTTCCTAATAATCCTAACACTTCTGTATTTGCGGTTGGGGAAAACCAAACATCGATTTCTCGCACTTCTCCAGGTACGCGACGAGGTGCTTTTACTTCCCCAAAAGGTGCTAATAATTCTTCTAAATAATCTTTGGCAAATTGATCGTGGATAAATCTGGTCATATTGATTTTATTTTGATTTTAAAGCATCTGGCAGTGGAAGTTGACAATAGTTTTGATTAAAATAAGAAAAACAATCACCAAAGAAACTTAAGCTTGTGACATCGACCTCACAAAACACAAATATAGATATCAAAACCTTTCCCATTCGTTTAGGGGAACAAGGACAGATTACTGTTCCGCAGGTGGTACAAGATCACCTCAACTTGATGGAGGGAGATATGCTGACGATGATTCAAGTAGGCGAGTTAGTATTGCTTACCCCCAGACAGCCTCAAGTTCCGCAATTGGCAGATAAAATTACAGCCATTATGGAAGATGAAGGTGTAAACTTAGCTGATTTGCTGATAGGTTTACAAGCAGAACGGGAAGCTATTTGGCAAGAACAAAAGTAAAAATTAGGAAGCATGATCGCAAAATTTAACTATCATTTAGGCTTTCCATTATTTCGCTCCACTTACACTTATGAACAAATTTCAACTCTGCATCACTACTAATAAGCTCAGAGTAATCACTAACAAATTTATCTAAACTAATCAGTCTTAAGTAGTATTTGATTGTAGGAATTATGCCATTAATGATAACTTGACATCCATGCTGTTTCCCTATATCTGCAATTAATTTTTCTATTTCTTCTCTTTCAGAGCTTTTAATATCTCTGTCTGAAAGAACATAGTATCGCCTGGGGTTAAATTTTCTGATTTTTTCGTAAACCACTCTAATCTTGGTGACATCAATTTCTATATTAGATTTAACTTCTACAACTTCAAAAACTTTGTTTTCAGAATCTTTCACTTCGATATCACCTGAAGTTTTTGAAGTTAAATCAGATGCGGTATGGCTACCCAGAGGTGCTAAAGTGCAATTTTCGTATCTTTTGACTTCACTAATAAGTGATTCGTATATTGCATAGATAGCTAAAACTGGTAATTTTGCTCCTCCCCTAGTTTTATAATTTGTATAAAAATGCTCCTTAAGGCATTCGGCTACACGGGATATATTAATATCAGGATTAGTTAGTGGACTAATCGAAACAACATTTTTATTTTTGATTTGAATTACTGTATTTAGAAGTACTTTCAGTATTACTTCTGCTTGTTTTGGTTCCTTTTCAACATAATCAATTAGCTTAAGAAAAGCCTCTTTGACCTTCTTGTTATTAATTTTACCAGGATAGTCTAAAGTATATGGGTGAGGCTGTTCTAAAGATCTTGTGAGCCAACCAGTTTGAGCCATTGATGGTAATCCTAGTTCTTTTAGCGTCGGTGTAATAAACCGTTCATCAAATGTTCTTGCAGCAAACCCATCTGGCATTCCATCTTGATGATTTCTAATATCTTGTATTGGGTATAATAACTTGTGAGTTAAAAGAGTAATAAGTACAGTAAAAACGCCTGTTAGATTGTAAGCGTTTTCCGCTATTACGACAATAAAGTTATGGTAATTTACAGGAATAACATTTAAATCAGTGTTAGTAATTGAAAAGGACGAGTTGTATATATTCAGGAGTTTTTGTTTGTGGTTCATGAGGTTCATTTGATAGTAGGTTTTGATTGAATATTTCTTGAGCGATCGCTTCCACCATCGGTACACAAACTGAATTACCAATTTGCTTATAGCTTTCTCCTAAATTAGGATGAATTTTAAAAGTTTTGGGAAATCCCATAATCCGATAACATTCCCCAATTGTTAATTTTCTCACTAAATCTTTCTCAGGAATATAGATAAAAAATCTCCCGGAAGTTTCTTGTGATGGAAGTGTCGGATGAACGCCATCTATTGAGTAGATTCTATTAGGTTGTCGATGCACTCTTGATAAATGTTCTGTATTAGGTCTAACTCCAGTTTTCCAAGTACTTTTGTTGCGATATCCAACAAACAAAAGTCCTGATTCTTGTAACTTGGGATGCTCAATTAAAGTATATTCTGATTTATCCAAAACTTCAAAATTACCTATCTCGTCTAAAAAATCTCTGAGTCGAGGCGGAAATTGTTTTTTCAGTTGTGAGAACTTAAATTCTTTACCTTTGCTAGCAATAATAATAATTCTTTCTCGATGCTGCGGAACGCCGAAATTTCTGGCATTGAGAAGTTGATGAGTTACATTGTAGCCTAAGTTACGCAGACTATTTAGAATAACATTGAATGTGTTGCCGCGATCGTGATGAATTAAATGCTTGACATTTTCTAATATAATTACTTTCGGTTGTTTAGCTTCAACAATTCTACAAATCTCAAAAAACAAGGTCCCTCTCGTATCCTCAAAACCCTGCTTTTTCCCGCAAATGCTAAAAGGTTGACAAGGAAATCCTGCAACCAAAACATCAAAATCTTCTAAAGAATTTTGCTGAATTTGGGTAACATCATCAAAAGGATTTTCGCCGAAATTATTGCGGTATACTTCTTGACAATTTTTGTCGATTTCGCAGGAAAAAACACATTGAAATCCAGCTTGTTCAAAACCTAATCTAAACCCACCAATCCCGGCAAATAAATCTATAAATTTCATCAATTTATACCTTAAATAGTGTTAAATTTAAAGATATTTTTGAATATAATTATAACATAAAAACCTAAAATGCAGATTAAATAAAGTAATATTTTCGCCTTTCATTACAATGAAAAGGATTTTAGATTCTAGATGGATCATAAATCCAAAGTCTAAAATCTAAAATCCAAAATTCAATTACGCACCTTCGCGTAATTTATCTAAAACTCCGCGATCTTCTAAGGTTGAAGTATCACCAGAAACTTCTTGTCCGGCGGCTAAATTCCGCAGTAAGCGGCGCATAATTTTACCGGAACGAGTTTTTGGTAAAGCCTCAGTAAAGCGAATTTCTCCGGGACGTGCGATCGCACCAATTTCCCCAACAACGTGCTTTTTCAGTTCCTTAGCTAGTTCATCAGAAGCAGTAAAGGTGCTGTCTAAAGTTACAAAAGCAACGATTTCTTCGCCTTTTAATTCATCGGGTTTTCCGACAACTGCTGCTTCGGCAACTGCGGGGTGAGACACCAAAGCAGACTCAATTTCCATTGTGCCTAAACGGTGTCCAGCAACGTTAATTACATCATCAACGCGACCCATTACCCAATAGTAACCGTCTTCATCTCTGCGAGCACCATCGCCAGCAAAATAAGTGTAATTGCCATCTTTTGGTGGAATATGTTCCCAATAAGTGCGACGGAAGCGATCGGGATCTCCATACACAGTTCGCATCATTCCCGGCCAAGGATATTTTACCGAAAGATAGCCACCTTGATTATCTCCGACAAGATTACCATCCAAATCCATTACATCAGCAAGAATTCCGGGGAAAGGACGAGTTGCAGAACCGGGTTTTGTGGGAATTGCACCGGGTAATGCGGTAATCATAATCCCGCCTGTTTCGGTTTGCCACCAAGTATCCACAATTGGACAACGTTCACCACCAATTACTCGGTAATACCACATCCAAGCTTCAGGATTAATCGGTTCTCCCACAGTTCCTAATAATCTTAAAGATGAGAGATTTCTCGCTTTAGGAAAATGTTCTCCCATCTTAATAAATGACCGAATTGCTGTTGGTGCGGTATAAAAAATAGTGACTCCATATTTTTCAATTACATCCCAAAAACAACCGGGGTTGGAATTACGGGGAGCACCTTCATACATAACTGTTGTAGCACCGTTGGACAGAGGGCCGTAAACTATGTAACTATGTCCGGTGATCCAACCAACATCAGCAGTACACCAATAAACGTCGGTTTCTTGCAGGTCGAAGATCCACTTGGTTGTAATATGGCTGTAAAGATTGTAGCCGCCTGTGGTGTGGACTACGCCTTTCGGTTTTCCGGTGCTGCCGCTGGTGTACAAAATGAATAGCATATCTTCGCTATCCATTGGTTCGGCGGGACAATTGGCGGAAACTCCTTTTTGTAAATCATCCCACCAGTGATCGCGTCCGGGTTCCATGTGAATATGTTGTCCGGTACGCTTGACGACTAGGACATTTTGAACGGTGGGTACGCCTTCTGCTAATGCTTTGTCTACTTGGTCTTTCAGGGGGACGATCGCATCTTTGCGCCAACCACCATCAGCTGTGACTACTACTTTAGCTTGTCCGTCGATTAAGCGATCGCGCAATGCCTCGGCACTAAACCCGCCAAATACTACGGTATGCGCTGCACCAATTCGGGCACAAGCTAACATGGCGATCGCTGCTTCTGGTATCATGGGCATATAAATGCCGACGCGATCGCCTTTTTCCACTCCCAATTGTTTCAGGACATTGGCAAATTGACACACTTCCCGGTGTAACTGTGCATAAGTTAAGGTGCGCGAGTCTCCCGGTTCGCCTTCCCAAATTAACGCTGCTTTGTTCTTCCGCCAAGTAGTTAAATGACGGTCTAAGCAGTTGTAAGAAATGTTAATTTTTCCGTTGACAAACCATTTCGCGAAGGGTGGTTGCCAGTCTAACACCTGATCCCACTTTTGGAACCAGTGTAACTCTTGTTCTGCCAATTCTCCCCAAAATTTCTGGGGATCGGCTTTGGCGCGATCGTATAATTGCTGATACTCCTCCAAACTCTTAATATGAGCGTTTTGGGAAAATTCGGCTGAGGGATGAAATAAGCGTTTTTCTTGCAGGATTGATTCTATCGTTGATTGAGACATAGTTCTTAGCTAGATGTCAAAAGTTACTACTCATTGATTGGTATCTGAGTATACCTTTTTCAACATACTTTGTTTCCTGCCCAATTTATATGAAAGAATGTTTAGTTTTTTTTCGGTTGCTTGGGTAAACTGACACCAGTTAGCATTTAGATGCAACTGATGTCTAGTTTATTCGATAAATCAGTAATAAATTAAAATTTATTTTAATTTACGGCAACTAAATCAACGATCCTGGATAATTGAAATTAGCTCAACAAAACAATAGAGAAATATAGGTTAAGGAGCATAGTTATGGCAGAATATAATGATGGTGCTAGCAAAAAGATTCCGGCAGGAATTTGTGGGATTTTATTAGGAGGATTAGGAATTCATAAGTTTATTTTAGGCTATACAACTGAAGGATTAATTATGCTAGGAGTTTCAGTATTAACTTGTGGATTTGGTGCAGCGGTTATGGGGATTATTGGTTTAATTGAAGGAATTATGTATTTAGCTATGCCTGATGAGCAATTTGTCAATACATACATTGTGCAGAAAAAAGGATGGTTTTAAAGTCGGAACTGAAAACTTGGGAAGATGGGTAACAAATTGCGGCGATCGCTAAATCAATCGGAACAAATTAAACGGATATTTTGTTTAGGGTTAACCAGTTTTCCCTTAGTGGCAACCTGGATTTATCGCCAAGGATTTAGCGTGACTTTTCTCAGTTGCCCAATGCGATCGCTAACCGGAATTCCTTGCCCAAGTTGTGGGATGACTCGTTCTTTTTTAGCTTTAGCAAAAGGTGATTTAGGAGAGTCAATTTCCTACCATTTATTTGGGCCTTTATTATTCCTAGCCTTCCTAATTGTAACAGTTCACACAGCAACCGAGTTAGTAATGGGAAGAAAAGTTTTTCCTCCCTATTACAAAATTCTGTATCAATTGCAGCTGCATTGGATTGGATTAGCGAGTTTTTTAGGTTATTATCTAATCCGGTTATTAATTAGCAAAATAACCGGAGATTTTTTCTTTTAGTTGTTCATCTTGTCCTTCGTTAGCTGTGGAGTTAACCAGTAATGAAAATGAAACTAAAAACCTTTCTCTTTCCCAGCTTAATGTTAGCGGGATTAGCCTATTTTCAATTCATGTCACAACTTGATATTGTGTTCTTTTTCAAAGGGTATGTGGCGCTGATTCCCCTGCAAATTGCCACCCTAATTTATTTAGGATATTGGCATTGGGTGAAACAAAAAAAAGGTGTATTGCCTAAAAATTAACCATTAGATATTCTATAAAAAACCTCGTTGACATGGGAGTTATCTGTTAATATTTAGGTGCAGCTTATGTATGATTTGGCAATTATTGGTGGAGGAATTGTTGGTTTAGCTACGGGGATGGCGATCGCCCAAAAACACCCAAATTCTCGAATATTAGTATTAGAAAAAGAAAGTAGCTGGGCATATCATCAAACTGGACATAACAGCGGTGTAATTCATTCGGGAATTTATTATAAACCAGGGAGTTTAAAAGCGAAACTTTCCCATTCTGGCAATCTCTCAATGGTAAAATTTTGTCAACAGCATGACATTGCTCACGAAGTTTGCGGTAAGGTAATTGTTGCCACTACTCAGGATGAGTTACCTTTATTAGAAAATCTCTACAAACGAGGTTTAGAAAATAACTTAAATGTCACTAAACTGAGTGCGGAGGAAGTTCAAGAAATTGAACCTCATGTTAGTTGTTTGGCAGGAATTAAAGTACCTTCAACGGGAATAGTTGACTATCGAGAGGTTTGTTTAAAATACGCTGAGTTAATTAAAATTCAAGGAGGAGATTTACGGCTTAATACCAAAGTCTTAAAGATTATTAACACTAATGCTGGTCAAATTTTAGAAACCGATCGAGGTAGTTTTGAGACTAAGTTTACCATTAATTGTGCGGGTTTGCAGAGCGATCGCATAGCCAAATTAGCTGGAGTCAACCCCCAAGCAAAAATCATCCCCTTTCGGGGAGAATACTATGAATTAACTCCCGAAAAACGCCATTTAGTGAAAAACCTCATTTATCCAGTTCCCAACCCAGAATTTCCCTTTTTAGGTGTACATTTTACCCGGATGATTGATGGTAGCGTTCACGCTGGACCCAATGCGGTTTTAGGTTTGCGCCGGGAAGCTTACAAAAAAACGGATTTTGACTTAAAAGATTTTCTTGAAATTATCACCTATCCAGGGTTATGGAAATTAGCGGCTAAGTATTATGG
>JBAVZX010001248.1:0-2406 GCA_049589015.1 Phormidium sp.
GTATTCCCGTATAATACGATCGAAGTTGTATTTGGCAAATGGAGTGGAGTTAGTAATTTCCAATATCTATTTGAAAAGCAACTCCAAAATCCCCAGTCGAGAGAGAAATACGAAAAAATGCGTTCAAAAATTAAATTTCTGGCTACTGAACAAGAACGCTATTTTACAGCCAATGAAGTTCTAGAGCTATGGAAAAATGGTGTTTTTGAGTAATCTATTCGGAAAATTTGGAAGTGGAAATTCCTAATTTCCACTTCCAAATTTTAAAGTCATACTTCCGCATTTGAACCCACATTCCGCATTTAAGAAGATATGCAATCGACAAGTTCTATTGATAACAACTCAACGAATAATTCTGCTCGAAGTTCTAAACAATTTTGGGAGAAGGTGAGAGCGATAGTAGCACCTTACTGGTATCCAACACAAACAGGAGGAAGAGCATTTTCAGACGTAATGCGTTCCTGGGCAATGCTCCTTCTCCTGATATTATTAATCGTCCTACTTGTGGGTTCAACTGTCTTTAATAGCTTCGTTACCCGCTATTTGATCGATATCATTACTAAAGAAAAAGATCTTACTAAATTTATTGATACGTTATTGCTTTACGGTGCTGTTCTAGTCTGTGCAACTTTATTAGTAGGATTTTCTAAATTTGTTAGAAAACAAATCGCTCTTGATTGGTATCAATGGCTGAACAATCATATTTTAGGAAAATATTTGAGCAATCGTGCTTATTATAAAATCAACTTTAAATCCGATGTCGATAATCCAGATCAACGAATATCTCAAGAACTCTCTCCCCTGACCAAGAATGCTCTTAGCTTTTCGGCTGTTTTCCTAGAAAAAGTCCTGGAGATGACCGTTTTTTTAATAATTCTCTGGTATCTTTCCCGATTTGTCGCAGTTACAGTCCTTATTTATACCATAACAGGCAATTTAATTGCTGTTTACTTGACTCAAGAATTAAATAAGATTAATCAAGAGGAACTTGGATTTGAAGCAGACTATAATTACAGCCTAACTCATGTTCGTAATCATGCTGAGTCAATAGCTTTTTTTCAGGGAGAAGACCAAGAATTAAATATAGTAATACGAAAATTTAATAATATTGTTCAAACTACTAAACGCAAGATTAATTGGGAGAGAGGTCAGGAAATCTTTAACAGAGGATATCAAGCGGTTATTCAAATATATCCATTTATCATATTCGGGCCTTTACAGATTAAAGGTGAAATTGATTTTGGAGAAATTAGTCAGGCTAGTATAGCTTGTAATTTGTTTGCCAATGCTATGGCAGAGTTAATTGCAGAATTTGGTAATTCAGGACGACTTTCCAGTTATATTGACCGTTTATATGAGTTTTCGGGTTCGTTGGAAACTGTGATTAAACAGCCTGAGAATGTAACTACGATTAAAACAATCGAAGATAACCGTTTAGCTTTTGAGAATGTCACCTTACAAACACCTAACTACGAACAGGTTATCGTAGAAAAGTTATCACTCTCTGTGCAACCAGGAGAAGGTTTATTAATTGTTGGGCCAAGTGGACGAGGAAAAAGTTCTCTATTGCGTGCGATCGCAGGTCTGTGGAATGCTGGAACAGGTCGTTTAGTCCGACCTCCTCTAGAAGATATGTTATTTTTACCGCAACGTCCTTATATTATTTTGGGAACTTTGCGCGAACAGTTACTTTATCCCCATACTACTCGCAAAATGAAAGATCAAGAACTGGAAGCAGTTTTAGAACAAGTTAATTTGCAAAATTTACTACCGCGAATCGAAGGTTTTGATAAGGAAGTTCCTTGGGAAAATATCTTATCTTTGGGAGAACAACAACGCCTTGCTTTTGCACGACTGGTGGTGACTCGTCCTAACTTCACGATATTAGATGAAGCAACTAGTGCTTTAGATTTGAAAAATGAAGGAAATTTATATCAACAGTTAAAAGAAACTAAGACAACTTTTATCAGTGTAGGACATCGAGAAAGCCTATTTAGTTATCATCAATGGGTTTTGGAATTGACAGAAAATTCTAAATGGCGACTTCTATCTGCGTCCGATTATCAGCGGCAAAAAGCGATCGTCACTCCTCCCCTAGAAAGTTTTCAACCCATAATTGATGATTCTCCTCAGATTCCCTCCCCAAGTCTCCCAGCAATATCAACAGAAATTGATCGAGATGATTCTCCTCAGATTCTCTCGCCAAATCCGTCAGAAATATTAGCAGAAACTGGTACAATTGTAGGATTGTCTCATAAGGAAATGCAGCAATTAACAGATTATCAAATTAGTAGTATTAGAAGTATGGCAAGTCAAGGTAAAACAGTGACAACCAAAAACGGTGTGGCTTACTACTATAACAAAGATCCCAAAATGTTGAAATGGGTAAAAGTTTAGAGTTATCCC
>JBAVZX010001249.1:0-3202 GCA_049589015.1 Phormidium sp.
GGCTGTAGGGTGCGTCAGAGTCATAAAATTAGTGATTAGATCCAGAATTTGGCGCTCTGACGCACCCTACTGAATATAACTAGCAACTTGAGTTAATTAGTAAATAGAGTGTTAATTTGAGGAGAAAAGAGAGTTTTTGTATAAGTTATAAGTCTTGTTTTTAAACGCAGATGAACGCAGATGATTTAATTAGATATTTCGATTGTGGCAAGAGATATAATGTTTATAACCTACTCGCTGAGGTAAATCAATGCCTTCTCCATTTCCGGGCATGAATCCCTATTTAGAAAATTCTAGCTTATGGCCTGGTGTACATCACTGGTTGATTACTGAAATTGCTAGGTTTTTATCTCCTCAATTACGTCCTAAATACATCGTTGCTGTGGAAGTACGAGTTTATGAAACTTTTGGGGAAAATTTGTTAGTTGGAGTTCCTGATGTCACTGTACAGCGTCAAAAAAATGCACTAAATCCTACTTCAACCAATGTTACTGTTGCTGCACCTCCAGCACAACCAATAACGGTAGAAGTTCCAGTTGCCGAAAGTATTAGACAGGGATATTTAGAAATTCGAGATGTGGAAAAGAAAGATGTAGTAACGGTAATCGAAATTCTTTCCCCTGTAAACAAACGTCCTGGGGAGGGAAGGGAAGCATACACAGAAAAACGAAAGAAAGTATTAGGGACTTTGACGCATTTAGTAGAAATTGATTTATTGCGAAATTGGCAAGCAATGCCGTTTTCTAGTAATGGCATAGAAAGTGATTATCGAATTTTGGTTTGTCGTGGCGATCGTCGTCCTTCAGCAAATTTATATGCTTTTAATTTACGAGATGTAATTCCTAAATTTCCCATTCCTTTAAGGTCGGAAGATGAGGAACCTGTGTTAGATTTACAGAATCTATTGGATAATATTTATGATGTTGCTGGTTATGATTTACAGATTAATTATAATCGGGAATGTGTGCCAGCTTTGTCAGAAACAAATGCAGCTTGGGTTGATGGGTTATTAAAAGAGCAAGGATTACGATAAAGAGCGAGTTGTTTCTCGTTCCCAGGTTCAACCTGGGAACGAGGTTTTGGAGGTTCTACCTCCATTGCTGCAAGATCTGAGTTGATGTAGTTTTGCGAGAACAGAGATTGAGATAAAAAATTTTGGGGTGTTTAAAATTTAAATAAACTGAAATAATAAGTAAAAAAATGCAATAATTTTCAACTGAGCGTTAACTGATTTTAATAATTAGAACAATTGAGAGATTTCAGGGATAATACGGATGTTTGGTAAGTAGTTATGCTGGTAAAGTAGGTTTTGGAAGATTTGGCAAACTAAATATGAAGTGCATTAACCGACTGCAATCTCTACTAAATAGCGCGATCGACACAGTTAAAAAAATCGCTGCTCTATGTACTAAAAGAGTATACAGATTAGTACTTTCCATTTTTTTAGCCTTGATCGCTAGCACACTATGGATCATGATTCCAGGTGCAGAATCATTAGTTTATGTAAAAGCCATAGCTGCAAGCGCCAGTAGTCCAGGTTCTTTCATTAACTTTAAAAGCGACTTTGTAGTGAAAGGAATTGATTTAGCTCCCCAAATTAAACTTTTCTCCGAAGGTTCTATTTTTAGCCTAAAAGATAATAAGTTAGTTGTTAATGACAAAAGCCAGACAATAAGTATAGACAATAGTGTAACTTATATTTCTAATAATAAATATTCATTGTTGGATTTCAATTTTAATTTTATTATTAATACTAATGAAGACTTAAATCTGATCAAAATTGTTAACAATCCTCAAAAGCTTAGTCAAGCAGAAAAATCTTATCAAGAGGGTGTAGATAAATCTAAGAAGGGAGAATACAACGAGGCTATAAGAAAGTATACAGAAGCACTAAAAGTAAGCAATTTTGCTGAAGCTTATGTTAGTAGAGGAAGAGCATATTCTGAATTGGGAGAACAGCAAAAAGCTCTTGCAGATTACAATAAGGCGCTACAAGTTAAGCCAAAGTTTGCTGAAGATCCTGATATATATGTTGAGCCTTTGTTAGGAAGAGGTACAGTTTATTTAAAAATGGGTAAATCTCAAGAAGCTTTAGCTGACTTTGACTCAGCTATTCAGCGTAATCGTGATTATTACGACATTTATTTATCAAGAGCAGGTGTTTATGCAAAGTTGGGAGATGCGAATACAGCTATAAAAGATTTAAATACAGCATTAAACCTTTATCCTAAATATGCTCCTGCGTTAGTTATGCGCGGTTCTATTAAGGAGGAATTAGGCTCTTATAAAGAAGCAATTGATGATTTAGGACAAGTAATTAATAGCAAAAGAGAAGATGCAAATACTTATGCTGCTAAGGCATATTCTAATAGAGGTTTAGCTTACCTTAATTTGGGTGAAGCACAGAAAGCATCTGATGATTTTACACAGGCTATCAAGCTTGAACCCAATAATGCTAAAATTTATTATAGACGTGGTATTGCTCAGACTACTCTTGGACAATCTAAGAAAGACAAAGCAAGTACCAAGAAAGCAATTGATGATTTTAATCAAGTAATCAAGAGTGAGCCTGAGAATTGGCAAGCTTATTACCTTCGTGGTATTGCTTATTTGAGTCAAGGAGATGGTGAGAAGGCGATCGCAGATTTTCAAGCAGTACTTGACAACAACCCGAAATATTCAGAAGCTTATTTTAATCAAGGAGATGCTTATCTAACTATTGGTGATTACCAAGAAGCATACAAAGATTTCAATCAAGCAATTCAACTAAATTCTACTTCTTTTGCTAACTACCTGGAGAGGAATAAAGCCAGTTATTTTTTAGGCAAATATTCAGAAGCAATTAAGGATATCGACCAAGGACTTTTGCTCAAACCTAATGCTCATGACTCTGCTGAAGGTTATTTCTGGAAAGGTAACTCACATTATGGCTTAAATGATTATTCACAAGCCATTCAAGATTACGATCAAGTAGTTAAACTGGATGCAACTTATCCAGAAGCATATTTGTGGAGAGGTAAAGCTTTTTACAATCAAAAATTGTACTCACAAGGAAGCGATAATTTCAAAAAAGCTATTCAACTTAAGCCTGAGTACAAACAGGAAGTTGATGCTTTTATTCAACAAGAAGTCTTTCCTCTAGCTTACACACTAACTGGGCATTCTGGATTCAGTGCTGCTGTTCGTTCAGTGGCTATTAGCC
>JBAVZX010001250.1:0-4747 GCA_049589015.1 Phormidium sp.
TTTTTAGGGCAATCAGCAGCAGCACTTGTTGGGTTGTTAGGTGGTGCTGGTATCACTTTAGGTTTGCTGTTGAAGGATATCGTTTATGATTGGTTTTGTACGATCATTATTTACTCCGATGGTCTCTATCGAGAAGGTGACTGGGTAGGAGTGTCGGGATTAGAGGGTTTTGTGCAGATAATGGCGATCGGATTTAGAACCACAACCCTTCATGTGGTTAAATGGGGTTCGATCGTGAAAATGCCCAACTCTAAAATGATTTCTGGAATTGTGGAAAATTGGTCACAAAATCCTGGTACTGAGTTAAAGTGGGGAATTAATATAATTCTCAAAATTGACGGAATATCCGCAAATAAGACAGCGAAAATTTGCGCTGCTATTGAAGAAATGCCGAAAAATATTAAAGGCTTTTCTCCATCATGTATAGTTCGGTTTAAAAAGATTGAAGATAATGCTAGGGTAATTGAACTTATTGCTTTTGTCAATGATGACAATCTCTACTTTAGTGCAGAGAAAGAATTGAATCTAGCAATATTAGAATTACTGGAGCAAGAGGGTATTGATTTCCTCCATGTGGAACTGAGAACCGAACCAGAAAAACGCAAATTTGCAGAGAAAGCTGCCAATAATTGACAAAATATTTCTTGTCTCTATCCCCATTCAAGCAAGAAGCGGAATGGGGATAGATCGATCCTTAACTTCTAAATCAGATCGATTTTACAAAAAAAAAATTAATGAAACAATGATCAACTTATTAATTATCTTGGCTGAAGTCAGCTTGGTAATAATTATTTCTCTATCCTTAATTCTGCTGGTTGATAGATCATCCAAGCTATTGATGAAATATTCAGTATTTAAACTGACCGATCGCCAGATCAAAAACCTACGCCGGAACATTACAGGATTGTTGTTAGTTGTTGGTGCGGTGTTGTGTATTTTGATTGTAGGTGTTAATGGTTTCTTGATTTATCAAGGTCAAGACCTGCAAAAATATACGCTAAACTTGATTGGGCAAATCCCGGCAGGATTTTGGGTTACACTGGGAATTGGTATTGCTCAAAGTATTGGCGCAGTAATTGTCGCAGCGATCGCTCTAAAAATACTCAAATATACTTTGAAAGTAGTGAGTAATCGCGCCAAAAACATAGAAAGAAGTACCGCAGACGATGATATTATTGAAGCTTTCTTCCATTCACTTTATCAAAGAATAAAATGGGGAATTTGGCTGTGGGTAATCATTTGTTGTACTCTGTTTCTCCAATTTCCAGCAATAGTTTCGGAATATTTGTCGATCGCACTCAGAATATACTTGATAACTGCTGTGGGATTACTCATCCTCAAAGCAGTGGCTTCGATCGTTGACATTTTTGATGCTCTCACCACCAAATACTCTAGTTCTGATAACTGGTTAAGATTCTACGATCGCCTCCAACACCTAATCCCCTTTTTGAAGCGATGTTTAGAATTTGTTATTTACGTCTGCATCGCTACATTAGTAGTTCAGCAGGTGCAGTTAATCGCCAACCTATCCGATTTTGGGCTGAGAATAATCAAAATCATTGCCATGATTTTCTTAAGTCAGGTAATTTTTGAAGTTGTCTATTTAATAGCTGAAGAAATAGTATTTAAAGAACAAAATTTGACGGACATCCAAAGAAGCAGACGCTTAACTTTGATTCCGTTGTTTCGCAGTTTATTGCAATACTTAATTTATTTCACCGTTGGGGTTTCCATCCTTTATACTCTCGACATTAATCCAACTCCCATACTAGCTGGTGCAGGTATTGTTGGTATAGCTGTAGGTTTAGGCGCACAAGCATTAATAAATGATATAGTCAGCGGCTTCTTTATTTTGTTTGAAAACTACTATTTAGTTGGCGACTATATTGAAGCGGGAAAAGCCGAAGAAAAAGTAGTAGAAGGTATTGTAGAAGCGATCGAACTGAGAACCACCCGCATCCGACATCCCAATGGTCAATTACAAATTATTCGCAATGGCGAGATGGGATCGATTACCAATTACTCTAAAGAATACATCTTTGCTGTAGTAGAAGTTGCCGTACCATATAATTCTAATTTGGTTGATGTTTATCAAATAATTGAATCGGTAGGACAACAATTAAACGCAAATTATCCAGATGTAGTCGAACCCACACAAATAGATGGCGTAGAAAGTCTTGGCGAATCTAACTTATTGCTACGAACTTTAACCAAAGTGAAACCAGGAAAACATCTTCAGATCCAGCGCATTCTGCGAAAGAATTTTATGGATACTTTGTTACGAGAAGGTATTCTGCTTCCTGCTTCTAGGGAAAGTAGTGAAGATTAATGCTGATTAGTTTGTTCTGATTTGAGACTGTTGTCGCAGCGTTTCTGATGGCAATTCACCGAACATTTGTTGGTAATCTCTAGCAAAATGCCCTGAACTCCAAAATCCCCACTCATGAGCCAATTGCATCACCGTTTTTGTGTCAGGGTCAGCATTTTTTAAAGTGCGACGTACTCCATTGAGTCGTTGAATCTTGATATATGCCATTGGACTCATGCCAAAAATGTCTTGAAATCCATAATACAAGGCGGTACTGCTAGTTTCCAATGCGTCGCACAATTGTTTAAGAGTTAAGGGTTTGTCAATGTAGGATTGGGCAATTTCTTCAGCTTTTTTCACGATCGGGTAACGGCGTAAAGTTTTGATTATCGGCTTTTTTTGTCGGATACCTGCTCCGATCGTATCCATCAGCAACGGCAAGAAATTTTCGACAATGTGGGATTGGGCTGGCGACTCCATTAATAATGATGGTTGATTAATCAACATTTGAGAGACTTGCTGATAATAAGCTCTTAGATGGTGAAATGAAGCGGGATGGAAATGGAGTGAATTTTGCTGGAGAAACTTTTGCCCTAAGTCATGGTATCCCATTTGCTCGGCTAGGGACTGGAAAACGGTCAAATCAAGGTTAGCGAGGACTAAGTGAGTGTCTTTGCCTGTGGTAACATCATTTTCTCTCGTGGGATCGAACCCAAATAGGTCGTGTTTTTTGATCGAGCAACCATGAGCCAGTACTTGTGTTTGATTGCCTTGAAGTGCGATCGCAAATCCCAGGCGATCAGGATTTTTTAACCCCTTTATTCTCATCGCTTGATTATAGGTAACGTCGGTAAACTTCAGACTCCCCAAGTCGGCAAAATTAACTCTCCCCACAAACTGACCAGAAGTTAACTGGGTGCCAGTAACATTCAACTGTTTGATGGCTTGGGCGCAAACATCAATATCGTCGAACTGGCGCGTGACGACAACAGGAGCAGAGTCAGGTTGGTTTTCACAGATCCTAGAGATCGACATGATCGGATTATCGGCGATAGTTCCCCAAATATACTCTATTTTGTCGATTATTCAGACATTAAAAAGTTGGAATTCTGGAATGTTCCTTTTGCGGAAATAGCATCATACTATTTTTAGGTCATGGGAAAATTATCGACTAGGGGTAATCAAAAATGAAATTTAACCCGATCGCATCAAAAAAAGAACAAAAATCATTGATTAAATTTAATAAAAGTTTCAAAACCCCCGACCCAATTCCTCAAGCAGGTATTGAGCAAGCGATAAAATTGATGCAAAAAGGAAGACTTTATCGCTATAATTTTTCAGATGATTTGAGCAATTATAGCCAGCCTTATGAGTTAAAAGATGGAGATGAGGAACTAGCAACTGAAGTAGCCAAACTGGAATATGAATTTAGTTTCTACACAAAACATAACTATGTTATTGCAGTTAACTCCTGTGGAAGTGCGCTCTTTTTAGCCCTAAAAGCAACAGGGGTCAAAGCTGGAAACAAAGTATTGACTAATTCTTTTACCTTCACAGCAGTTCCTAGTAGTATTGTTCATGCTGGTGGAGTTCCGATCTACGTGGAGTGTAACTCTGAATATGGAATTGATATTGAAGATTTAAAACTTAAAGTAGAAGCTCATCCAGACGCAAAGTTCTTTGTTTTATCCCACATGAGAGGACATATTTCAGATTTAGATGCTGTCAAGAATATTTGTGACAACGCGGGAATTTATTTAATCGAAGATTGCGCTCATAGTCTAGGTGCAGAATGGGATGGAAACTTAGTAGGACATCATGGAGAAATTGCTTGCTTTAGTACCCAAAGTTATAAATTACTCAACTCTGGTGAAGGTGGTTTAATTGCCACTGATAATCCACAATTTGCTGCCTATTGTATTCTAGGATCGGGTTCTTACGAAAAATTGTACAAGAAACATCTGGCTCGTCCTGATGATGATTTATTTGAAAAACTTAAGCCTCATGTTCCTAATTTTAGTTTGCGAATGAGTAACTTAACTGCTGCTGTCTTAAGACCTCAAATAGAATTTTTAGAATACAAGATATCTCAAGGTAGACAAAGGTACGATCGGTTAGCAGAAATTCTCAGTTCTGTCAGAAATATTTATATTCCCTCTCCTTTGTCAAAAGTGAAACGTGCGCCTGACAGTTTGCAATTTAATCTTTTGGGATTAACTTCAGAACAGGTAGATCAATTTGTGCAACAAACTAGCGAGAGGGGTGTGGCGATCCAGATTTTTGGCAGAGACGATAATTCTCGTTATTACAAAAACTGGCAATACTCATTTACGGAAATACCCAGCCTAGAAAAAACCGAATCGATTATTTCTTCTGCTTGCGATCTGAGATTGCCATCATCTTTTGATTTCGATGACCTCAATTTAATCGGCTATATTA
>JBAVZX010001251.1:0-2057 GCA_049589015.1 Phormidium sp.
AATTCGCAAAGGTACGAAAACACATAAATCTCGTAAATTTCCCATAAATGCTCAATTAAAAGCATTACTACAATCTATCCAATCTCAAGATTGCCTTGCTGAAACATTAGTATTTCCTTCTCCTACAGGTAAAGAAATAGATGGTCATAACTTTCTTAATCGTGCTTGGAAAGGTTACAAGAATCGACATGGGAAATTTATTCCTGGTATTGTTACTCGTCTAGTTAACGAAGGTAAAGTGGAACGCTACCGTTGTGTATATAATACCCGTCACACCTTTATTACAATGGCTTTAGAAGCTAATGTGAGTGTTACTCAAGTGGCTAAATGGGTGGGAAATTCACCTGAAATAATTTTGAAGCACTATGCAGGCACACTAAAACATATACAAGTACCTGAATTTTAGAAATAAGAATTCCCTAAATCACAATCTAAGGATAGTATAAATAAACCTACTATCCTTTTTATTTGCATTGGCATTAATTAACGAATGCGATTCCGCTTTCGCCGATCGCACTCTCAACAGAATATCTGCCAGCCACGCTATATTGCAATAGAGGAGATTAATTTACTTAATTTATAACTTAATTTATAGATGAACCAACAGCAAAAGCAGAACCAAGAGCAAAGCGTCATTGCTATTGCAGATAGCCGAGAACAAGCCTTACAGGGTAAATGGCAGTTTATCACCTACCCTAACAGAGAAGAAACTGTTAAAGCGTTAGATGATGCCAGGAAACAGGGTAAAATAGCAGTTTTCTATGAAAATGGCTTTGATGAACTTCCACCAGAAATTTGAATAAGTAGAAGTTAAATTCCAATGTTGGCAAACGTACTCAAAATAATTATTACATTTCCGCATCTTTCAAGAGAAGAAGCCTATTTTTTGAGCGCCATTAGCTTGTTCACTCCTAGCTGCCTTTGATGAGAGAAGTTACCTCTAATTCTGGTATTGCAAAGCGTCGGCACTCGGCAACGCTGATGGTGTAGCGAACATCACCAACGCCATTTCGGAGATCCCCTTCAATAATTCTGGGAAAATTTTCCTCGACTTTGAAATAGTTAACTTCTCGTAGGCTATAGCTAATTTGTTCATAGTAGGGAATATGTATATCCAGATAGCCAACTTCAAAAAGAAGTATTTCTAATTCTTCTTTGGCTATAGGGTCGTTTTCGAGAATTAATCTAAGACTGGCGACTATATCCGGTAGAGATTCACCTCGTTCTTGTCTAGCATCCAGGGATAAGTGCAATAAAATCAGTGTGCCCGTTCCAGTATCATCTAGTTGCCGTTCGCTGGAAATCGCTAGTTTTTGATGCTGTTTGGTTGCAGTAGTTTTAACTTCAACAGCACAGTTTTGAAACTGGAAATCCTGCTGAGTTCCTTTTGCACCTGTCCAGCATTTGACTCCTTGACGAGAGCCAAGTTGAGGAATGACTATTTGCCGCAAAAACCAAAGTTCACCATATAATCCTTGCTGTTCCGCTTGGCTAAGTCCTTCAGGGTTATGTTTTTCTAAGAATGCTTGCCATCGCCGCAGACGGGTAAAGAATGCCGCTACAGCATTTTGCTCATCCGCAATCGGAGCAATTGTATCAACAATGTCCTGTACTAATGTTGTAAAGATATCGCTGTAACGCGAGTTAATCAGTACCAGTTGCAAGGTGACATGGGCATCATCATCACTTTGCAAGGCTACACGCCTAACCTCAAAGCAGTTGGAATTCGGAAAAATAGTACTTTTGCCGATTGATTTGTGCTTCATCCGCAGCATTAGCAAACGTACATTGGAAGGTTTCTCAATAGCGAGATAAACATCGTATGTAACCTCTGGCAATAGGCGGCGGGTGATATAGCCAGAAGGTACATTTGCAGTATCTTCCTCCAGTAGTTTCCAGGTATTTTGCACCATCATGGCTGACCGAACTCCTCTTGCCAGTAAACATTATTAACCTTATATTCAACCATCTGGGCTGTTTTGCTATCGGGGAAACTTATCACAAAACCCATGACAGGAATTTCCGAATTGATTGCTTCTGGGTCTAGTGGATAAAGT
>JBAVZX010001252.1:0-6276 GCA_049589015.1 Phormidium sp.
GGCTTTAAGTTCAGTTCAACTTTGCCAGCTTCAATTTTGGAAAGATCGAGAATATCGTTAATTAGCTGTAACAGGTGTTCGCCGCTTCTTTCGATCGTCTGTACATAACTAACTTGGCGATCGCTCAAAGAACCTGCACTTTGGCGTAATAATAAATCAGAAAACCCTAAAATACTATTTAGCGGCGTGCGTAATTCGTGAGACATCGAAGCTAAGAACTCTGATTTCATCTGCGAGGCGCGTTCTAAGTCTTCGTTAATTCGGAGTAAATTTTCTTGCGCTTGTACTCGTTCGATCGCCACACCCAAAGTCCGACAAGCTGCAATCAGTATATCCTGTTGCGGCGCTTCTTGTAACTTCTGTAAACTGCGCGATTCTAAAGTTAGTACCCCGATAATCGTACCATCAGCCGCTGGAATCGGAAAAACGCCCAATTGTCCGATCGCCAGATGCTTAAATCCAGCTAAAGCTTTCGGGTGTTTATAGTAATCTTCCACAAAGATTGGTTCCCCAGTTTCCACTACATCCCAGAGTAACCCTTGATTATAGGGAATGCCTTGATTTAATAAAGCTTGCATTTCCGCAACGGCAATTTCTCCATGAGTAGCAATAAATTGTGCCGAAATCTGATTAGTAATCGCGCTAGCATAACGCTGATTACTATTACCTATAATCACTTTCACATCTCCGAAAGCTGCGCCCGTTACCGCTACCAAATAGTTGAGAGCAAATTTGCCCAGTTCTTGTAAATCTGTCGCAGGTTGGAGTTTTTCTGTGAGTTGCTGTAAAAAGTTTAACCGCCTGACTTCGGCATTTAAGGAAGCTTGAGTTTCGCTAGCTGAACACAGTGCTTGCTGATATCCTGTGACATCGCGGAACGTAAATAACCGCCCTCCGTCAGAGGTTAATGTAGTGTAAACTTCTAAACAAATGCCATTACTTTGTTGCAAGTAAAAACAAGTGTTTGTTGGATCTGCGGTTTGCAAATATGTTTCCAACTGTTGCTTTTGTGTTTCTGACCAGTAACCTTGTTCTACAATATGGTTAAAAATGACTGTTGTCGTGGGTTTCTCTGCCACAAATGCGGGAGATAATTCCCAAATCTCTGTCAACTTGTTGTTAAATAGGATTAAATGGTCGGATTCATCAAAAAGCGCGATCGCATTATCCACTTGATTAACGATTAAATCCTCTTTTTGCTTGAGTTTTTGCAGGCGCATCTCTAGAGATTCTAAATTCATAGTCGGAAACAGTGTTGAGGACAAAGAAATTTTTTATCCAACGGTTAAGTTACAAATTTTAACATTAGAGGTTGGTGAGTCTACTCTCTGATCAGTTGTGATCTAAAACACCTGCGACAATTAAACAAGTGGAGAAAATATACTTGAAAAATCTGCGGGTAAAGCTTGGTTCACTTCACCTGTCGTCAAAAAATAAGTATCTCAAGGTAAACAGTACCCATAATGGGTGAACGCTTTGAGTCAGATAGTGGGCACACTTTCGTTATAGGGAATTGAGGAGCTAGAGTCCATGTTAATAGCTGAAAAACTGGCAGATGAATTGCGAAAGCAGCTGCAAGTGGACTGTGAAAACATCAGCCAACAGACCCAAGAAAGTATTATTAAATGGTTGTTGGGAAAAGATTTAGAGCGTTATGAAACGCTACCTCCAAATCAGTTAGCAATTGCCCAACAAGCGATAGACTATCGTTACCGGATTTTACGACATCGGTACTTAGGAGTAGGGCCAGAAAGAGCATATAAAAATTTAATGACTCGCTTGGGTTCTTTGGTGATGCTCCGTAATAAAATTAGGACTTGGGTAGCTCTAAGTCGCGATCGGCAAAGAGCAGTAGTTGATGTTCTCCAGGAAGTAATTCAAGAATTATTACAGTCCGATCGCTACCTCCAAGAGCAAATTGGCTGGATAGGAGAATGTACAGCAGATTCCAGATTGCGGAATGCTTTGTTATTAACCAGTACCGAAGAGTACTGTATGCGCCCGATTCGCAACCAACCACTACTACTGTATCGTTTTGTTAATTATTTGCGGCGATCGCAACGAGGTGGGATCACCCAAGTACCAACCGGAGACTTAGTGCGCTTAGTTTCCGAAGAAATAGTCCCCGAAGAAGCAGACAACCCAGTCAGTTTATTGGATAATCAAGCGATCGCCCAGTACCAAGAAAATCAAGAATGGGAAGAAAAACAAACCGCCCGCATCGCCGTCAAAAAAGAATTTGAAGCATATTTAGCCAAAAATATTGATTCTGTAGCTTCAGAATGGCTACGGCTTTATCTGCAAGGCAGATCCCAAGAAGAAATAGCCCGCGACTTAAACAAACCGATCAAAGAAATCTATCGGCTGCGGGAAAAAATCAGCTACCATGCCATCAAGGTTTTTGCCCTAAAAATCCAACCAGAACTAGTTTCCACCTGGTTAGAAACCTCCCTAGACGAACACCGTCTAGGTTTAACCCCAAGTCAGTGGCAAGAATATTGGGACAGCTTAACACCAGAACAACGGAAACTCTTAGACAACTTAACCAATGGTAAAACCCTAGAAGCAGTAGCCCAAGACTTGAACCTCAAAACCAATCAAGTGATGGGGGAATGGAGTAAACTTTACCTGGCGGCTCAAGAAAAGCGCAACGCTTCCTAAAGAAATGTAAAAATTCCGGGAATAAATGTCATTTTCAGCTAAGGAATAACACAACCCAAAGATTTGCGATCGTCGAACCAGAGACATACAGTATCAGAAGACAAAAGTTATAATATTTTTTAATTAGCAGGGTGTATTTTAACCTGATGCTTAGTTAGGTATTTATCCCGATCAGTTCAGGATAAACCTGCTTAAAGTTAACAGGTAATCTTTAATTGACTTTTGGCTGACCAGAAAAAGTTGTCATTTCTCAGCTTACCCACTCCTCCAACTCGTTTGGCAGGAGAAATTTTAAATTATGCTTGAGCATTACTCAAGACCCAAATTTAACAGCTGAAACAACAACAGTGGGGACAAGAAATGGGAACAAGTCCGCAAAAATAATCCAGGTCAAAATAAATATTTATGCCACCCGCACAAGTTAACTCGATCAAAAGCAAGCACACCAAAACTCAGGGAGAGAGTTTTCCATCAATGAAAGATGACCCGCTTCAGATAAATGAAGCAATGTTCCGCCTGATTGATGGTATTCTGCCTTTTGAAGCCTGTCTATATCATCGAGTAATACCCCTTTCCCTAGAAGGAACTCGCCTGAACTTAGGCATGGTAGAGACAAATGATCAAGAAGCCTTGGATTATGTCCGCCGGATTTTGGCTTACATGAACTGCTCATTATCACCACAACCACTTTCAGCCAAAAATCACCAAGCATTACTCTCAGCTTACTTAAACCACACAGGACAGCTAAAGGAAACAGCAACCAGCATTGAGCAAGAAAAAATCCCCACAGAACAGTCAAACCAAGATAATAAAGCCACACTGATTTTAGATGATGAAGAATCAGCTACACAGTATATCCAGGAAAAAATCCCACCAGTAGTAACTTCACTACCAACAGTTCCCCAACCGTTCCCAGCCCAAAAACCACAACCTGCCAATTCTACTGCGAATAAAAAAGCGGAAACACCACCTCTTGTCCCAAGTCCAGCTTTGAGTTTACCGACTCTGGAAGTAGAGGCGCAATACCTATCTAGTCCGATAGAAGTGTTAGCAGAACTACCACCCAAAGTTTTACTCAATGAATTACTGGCTAGAGTATTGGCAGGAGGAATTGGTCGGTTATATTTAGAAAATCATCAGGACAAAGGACGCATTCTCTGGAGCCAAAACGGAGTTCTCCAATTAGTCTTAGAAGGAGTAAATACCTCTATTCTCCAGGGATTAATTCAAGAACTGAAGCGTTTAACCTACTTGCCGATGTTACCAGTGGAAAAAGCAAAGCAAGCAGAAATTGAACGCATTTACAAGCAAAACCGCTTGCTGCTGCGCCTGCGAGTGATGCCTGGTACTTATGGCGAAGAAGCAACCCTCCAAGTACTAAGGGGCGCAGCTTTGAAATTTTATCAACAGCAACAGCTGGAAAACCTAAGTCGAGATGCCTTAAACATTGCCCAGCAGTTGCAGCAAAAAGTTAATGAAATTCGAGAACGCACTCATCTTGATCCCAGCTTGAATACAGATAAGCTAGACGCTCTACCAGCTTTAGATGAATTGGTTCAGAGTTTGGAAGAACAAATTAAATATTTAAGAATTGTCCGAACTCAAGCCAAGAAAAATGGTCATAACACAAAGTAATCCACACAGGAGTTGCTGCTTTTCCCTGCGAGTAGGAAACTCAGTACAACTGATTGAGCCTAAATTACCCGTCCCTAGATTACCTAAAATGTCGGATTTCATCCCCCGTCACAGCGAAGCTTGACGGTGGGAGTATGTCAAGATGGTAAGTGCTAATTGTTTCTGCCATCAAAAGCAGCCCTTGTTAAACCAAGGTGAAGACTTTTATTGCTGCCGATGCTGGTTTAGTGATTTTAAGATCTTTCATGCAGACTGAAGATTTTAGTGAACTTTTTCCGCTTTTCAATACGGTCAATCCAGAGACCTTAGAATGGTTGCTATCGGTTGCCGACGAGCACGAGTATCCCGCTGGCAGAGCAGTTCTTATGGAAGATGCCTGGGGTAATGCGGTTTACTTTATCCTATCCGGTTGGGTGAAAGTCCGCCGCATCGTTGGCAACGACGGGATATCGCTGGCAATTCTGGGACAGGGCGATTTTTTTGGAGAAATGGCGATTCTCGATGAATCTCCGCGTTCTACAGATGTGATTGCCTTGTCCTCGGTGCGGTTACTCAGCGTTCACGCGCAGCGATTTATCCAAACTTTGTTTAAAGACCCGCAATTACACCATAGAATGCTGCAACTGATGGTCAGAAGACTGCGCCAGATGAATATTCGTTTTCAATTACGACATCAACCCCCCGCAGTTAAGTTGGCTAACAGTTTGGTTTCGATGGGAGAAAACTACGGTCAAGTCACAGATACGGGAACGGAAATTTATAATATTCCGTTCAAGGATTTGGCTGATGTGGCTGATGTGGGTGTCGAGGATACTACTAAGATTATGGAGAAATTAGATAGTAAGGGTTGGATTAAAATCGACCCATCGTGTCAAGTTATCCATTTAATCAATCTGAAGCAGTTGGCACACCTAGCGGGAAAAATTTAGTCAACTGTCACAAGCTATTGAGGCAGTCAAGGGGTAGGGGAGAGGATTAGGGCAATTTTCTCCTCTTTCAAAATATTGATTGCCATTTTGCCCTAAGTAAATAAACATTATCAATTTTCAATTGCCATGACAGAAGCAACTACTATTCGCCCTAGCAATTTACCACGCACTACGCCTAAAATACATTTTCAAGTGGCGATGTCTCAACCTAGTTCACATTTGTTTGAGGTGAGTTTACAAGTTTCGGGATGGTCAGGATCAGTTTTAGATTTAAAACTTCCGGTGTGGACTCCTGGTTCTTATTTGGTGCGGGAGTATGCTAAAAATTTGCAAGATTTTTCAGTGGCAGCGGGAAATACAATTTTGCCTTGGCGGAAGTTAGCCAAAAATCACTGGCAAGTTGGCACGAATGGGGTTTCTGAAATTACGGTGCAATATCGAGTTTTTGCCAATGAGTTATCGGTAAGGACTAATCATTTAGATAGTTCTCACGGTTATTTTAATCCGGCGGCGCTGTGTTTCTATATCCCGGAATTTACGGAACAACCAATCACAATTACTATTGTTTGTCCTGAAGCAAATTGGCAAATTGCGACACCTTTACCTGCTGTTTCGGGGAGGGAAAATACTTTTGAGGCGGCAGATTTTGATACTTTGGTGGATAGTCCGTTTGAAGTTGGTAAGCATGAATTTTATCAGTTTGATGTGTTAGATAAATCCCATGAGTTAGCAATTTGGGGAAAGGGAAATGCTGAACCAGAACGGATAATTGAGGATACAAAAAAAATCATTCAGGTAGAAGCCGAAATTTTTGGTGGTTTACCTTACGAAAGGTATCTGTTTTTGCTACATTTGTCAGCAAATGCGGGTGGCGGTTTGGAACATAAGTATGCTTGTTCGTTAATTTATCCTCGGTTTAATTTCCGCAAACAGGATAAATATGAAAGTTTCATGCAGTTGGTGGCGCATGAGTTTTTCCATTTGTGGAATGTGAAAAGGTTACGTCCGAAAGGTTTGGAAAAGTTTGATTATGATGGAGAAAATTATACTC
>JBAVZX010001253.1:0-1945 GCA_049589015.1 Phormidium sp.
GCACCGATTTGGTCCCGAAATGCAAGCCACGCCCCCTTTCTCAGAGGGAGAGCGCTTAAGAGCCACTACTTTCAAGGTGTGGAGAGGGAGCCCCAACGTATTGGGTAGGCAGACGAGCGTCATCGGGCGGAAACAGGTTGCCATGGAGGCTGCGGGCGATTGCGGGAGGCTTCGTCCGGGTGGTTTTGCTGGGAAAGCGTAAACCTTCAGCCGGAGGGCTCGCTTCCAGCACAGTCCTGGAGCCCTCATGGCGAGTGTGGAACTGGGATGGAGCCTCGCTCCGGTCCTGCTCAGGTGACTTCCTCTCCCTTGAGGACACGTGCGGTGGCGACATGCCGCCGCGCCTCTTCACCTGAGACATAGCCCTTCTTGGCCTTCTTGGTGGGCTTGCGCTTGTGCTTGCGCAGCGTCTTGGGGGTGACTTGCTCTGCCAGTCTCATCAAGGTGTCGCTCAAGTCGCGAGCCGACTGCAAGTCATACTCTCCCCATGCCTTTTGCGGCACGGCGATCATCATGCCGCCGTAGTTGCTCTTCACCTCATTTGCAATGTAATAGGTGGAAATCTCCATCCCCGTTCCGGGTAGCTGGTGGCAGGTTTCGATGACAGTCTTCAGCACGCTCAGCACGTTGTAGGCCATGACGGCCACGCCGAAGGCCAGCAGCGCTGCTCGCGGGTGCCCCAGGCTCTTCACCTCGCTTTGGAGCACCGCCTCCAGTTCCCCAAACATGCCTTCAATCGTCCACCTGCGGCGGTACAACTCAGCCACTTGCTGGGCACTCATTCGCTCGGCAGGCACATTCGTCAAAAGCCGAATGACTGTCTCTCCATCCTCCGTCGGCTCGTCCAGATGCAACTCGATGCGTCGCAACTCCAACCGCCTGCCTGCTTCATCCTCAATCCGCACAACCTGCTCGAAGACGACGCCCGTCTCTACCCGCCCCACCTTGCGCAAGGGTCCCACCTCCGTGGGATGGGGAGAGGCTTGATGCTCGCGGATGATGAAGGCCGCTTTCTTCTCATGCAGGGCCCACAGGATGGTGCGGGTGCTGAAGTTCCTGTCGGCCAGCCATAACTCTCCCTCCTTCACCCGCCCAAGCACTGGCCCCATCAAGGCGCGCTTCTGAGCGTGGGCATCCTCCGCCGGCAGCATGTCCACCACCAGCCCAAGCTCCGGTGCGTACACCACCAAGGACTGTCCCGGCAGCGCCGCACCTCGGAAGCCGCGCAGCGGCCCCAGGCGCTTCTCGCTGGCTGCCAGGGGGTTGCCATCCACCACGCGCACCCGGTAACCAGCGGCCCACGGTGCCTGCTTCTGCTTCATGGGCGCTATCACCGGCATCAGCCTGTCTGCGCTGCCCTGCACCAGAGCACGCACCACCTCCGGCTCGGTGTGCTTCACCTTCTCGTACAGCGCCGCCACCGACACCGGTAGCTCCTTCATGGACTGCGCTGCTGCATGCAACGAGGGACGCAACCCCAGCGCTACCAGCGCCATCAGGTCCACCTCCGTGCTGAACAGCAGTTCGCGCGTGTATTGCTGCTCGCGCTTGGCCTCGAACAACTCGTTCATCCACTCGGGACTCAGCGCGCGCTGCATCGTCAGCCGCGCCATGATTGTCACCGGGCTTTCATTGGCGAAACGCTTCAATACTTCATCGAGCACCATGGGTCCATTCTCCGCAAGGGGACTCCCCCAAAGATGGGCTCGATGGCTGCTCCGTGCTTGCTCGCAGGTGGGCTCTGGCCTTGACGACCGCTCGCTCCCCTCTTGCCCTACTGGGGACTGACCTCAGCTACACCTTGAAAGTGGTGGCCCCATGCCGGCGAACTCGACGTCGTCGTCTTCTTCCTCGCCGAGACGACCCTCGATGACCAGGTGCCAGTCGTCGGCGGACGTGGGCCGCTTCTCGGTCTTGACCACCAGGATGTCCACGCAGGCGACGC
>JBAVZX010001254.1:0-3315 GCA_049589015.1 Phormidium sp.
TATTTATTTAAGTCGTAGCCATCCACGCCCTTGTTATCCATCCAATACCTTAAGCATTTATTGCGGATGAATTGAGAGGTGCGAATCGCATCATCTACCGCTTGATACTGCTTAGTTTTCCCTTTCAACTTGAACTCGTAGACTATCATGGTTAATCGACCAAATCACCAAATTTATGGTAACTATGTTTCCGTAAATTGTCAAGGGAAAGATTGACTGCGGTTTTAACCGCACGGGTCGCTTATATCTCAGGGCTAAAGCCACTGAGTTTTACGCTTACCGAGTTTTTTATAAAAATGATCGCACCACTAGAAAAAGAGTTTCCCCGGAAATTAATTGTCAACCACTTTTTTCCGGTATTTTTTACAATTTCTTCGCGTCCCCTTGTCCCAGCGTCAGTCTCAAGGAACTAATTTTTACTGCACCCATGTTGTACTCGCATCACTACCAGTGTCATATCATCGCCATTGCGATTTCCTTGACCGATAAATTCCTGTACTTGGTCAAACAGATACTCCAAAATTGCTTGAGGTTCTGGGCAATTTTGACAAGCTTTCTGAAAAATCTGCATCAAATTTTCTTCATCAAATCTTTCCCCACTGGGGCTGGCGGCTTCCGTAAAACCATCCGTGTAATAGATAATTGTGTCACCAGCTGCCAGCTGAACCTGCCCCTCTTCATACTGAGAATTAGAATCTAAACCAATCAACATTCCCAAAGTATCCAAACGTCTGACAAAATTACTGCTGGCTTGCCACAACAATGGCGGATTATGAGCAGCATTGCTGTAAGAAAGGATACCAGTTTGTAAATCGTATTCAGAATAAAACAAAGTGACAAATCGATGGGAAGTTTCTAAATCGGCAAACATTACCTGATTTAAGTGTTGCAAAATTCGCCCCGGAGTGTGACCGTT
The DNA here is from genome assembly GCA_049589015.1 of Phormidium sp. Lineage (GTDB taxonomy): Bacteria > Cyanobacteriota > Cyanobacteriia > Cyanobacteriales > Aerosakkonemataceae > Floridanema. Next base: position 917 of record JBAVZX010001254.1, read on the forward strand.
GAGAACCTCTGCCCGAAGCATTCCCCTCGTCATGGTCATAATTAAACCAGCTGGCACACCTTTACCCATAACATCGCCAATCACGATGCCCCAACGTCCTTGATCAGATGTCATTGGGCTATTTTTTCCCCTGTCTCCGCCCTCCGTTTTACCAGGTTGGACATAATGAGTGGGAATAAAATCATAGTAATCTCCGCCAACTCGGTTTGCAGGTTGACAACGAGCCGCTAATTTAATACCGGGAATTTCGGGACATTGGCGAGGTAACAACCGCTGTTGAATTTCTGCGCCAATTTCTAATTCTTTGTCTAGACGTTCTTTTTTGCGAAGTTCGACAGTAAGTTCATCATTAGCGATCGCTACCGCGGTTTGATCTGCCACTAACCGCACCAACTTCTGCCGCGTCTCCGTCCAAGTATATTCTGAATCCCGGCTAAACACATATAGCCGTCCTCGTTCCATTTGCTTGACTAAAATTGCTGTACCAAACAAATGAATATTCGATCCTAAACAGCGACTGACTTGAGCATCTAAAAGCGCCAGTCCTTTTTCCACTCCAGATGCTTCCTCAAGATCAAATTGATCGATCTCGGAAGTTACTAAAGCGGCACTTTTCGCCCTCGCATCCTTCACTTTCAAAGTTGCTGTTTCGATCGCTTTGCGAATATCTATTCCTTGAAGATTATCTTGGCAGTGTAACTGTTCTAGTTTGACTTGACCATTGGGTTTTAATAATACCAAAGCACTACCATCAGCATCAGTGACTCTAGTTGCCATTAAGGGAACTAGCTCTAAAAATTGATTCAGATTGTTGAATGATCTGAGCGCAAACCCTAAAGAACTCAACAAATCTTGGATTTTATGCTGTTCCCGATATAAACGTGCTACCAGCTGTTTAAGCGCAAACACAGGTGTTACTTCGGAAGTGTCGCTGCGATCGTCGCCGGATTCAGATGAAAGTTGAGAAAGGGGCACAGTATTCATTACCTAAGCCATCTGGACTAGTTTATTTAAGGATAAAAGCAATAGCAAATTGAATCGCAAGGGTAAACCTAGCACATCAAAATGGAGAGACAAAAGTATTCGTTGCTCCTGATTCTGCCTTGATCTCAGAGACAAAGTTCTCTCAGATCAAGGGCATGGTGGTCAACATTTTAACCGAGACTGGGTAGGATAATACCTTTATCTATTGGGATAAATTCTAGCGAATCACTTCACCATAACAGTATTGATATCTACCACTGGCGTATATCTAAAGATAGTATCTGCTGTTGTTCTATAATTATTGGGAATTTTTACGCATTTATACTTATTGATTTTACCCAATTCCGTTCCCACCATGAATTACTCTCGGAAAAGTACTGGAAAATTTTAAACTAGTTTACAAATAAAAAACCGATGGATAAACAGCATCTTTTATCCATCAGTTTCTCTCCCAATACTAAAAAATCTTAACCTTTAACCACTTAACAAAGCTTCCACAAATTCGTAGCTGGAAAAAGGTCGTAAATCTTCTATTCCTTCACCCGCACCAATAAAGCGAATTGGTAAACCCAACTGTTTCACTACCGCTAAAGCTACACCACCTTTGGCAGTTCCATCTAATTTGGTTAACACTACACCACTGAGTTGGGCTGTTTGGGCGAAAACTTCCGCTTGGCGCAAACCATTTTGACCGAGAGTTGCATCGAGAACTAACAGAGATTCGATCGTTGCTTCTGGGGCTTTTTTGTCAATAATTCGGCGAATTTTCGATAATTCGTCCATTAAGTTCTTTTTGTTTTGCAGTCGCCCCGCCGTATCTACTAAAAGTAATTCCGTACCCCGTGATTTAGCTGCACTAATAGCATCAAACACTACCGCCGCAGGATCAGTATTATTTCCCGGATTGGCAACTACTTCTACACCACTCCGTTGTCCCCAAACCTTTACTTGCTGAACTGCGGCGGCGCGAAAGGTGTCAGCGGCAGCAATTAAACATTTGTAGCCTGATTTGTCGGCAATGTGAGCTATTTTACCAATAGTGGTGGTTTTTCCGGCTCCATTTACCCCTGTAATTAGCCAGATATTAAATGTCTCTTTTTCGGGAGCAAAGCTGGGTTTTCCAGATTTTTGCAGGGGTGATTCTAGCATTTCCCGAAGGATTCCTTTTAAGTAGGCGATCGCCGCATCTGGCGGCAAAGCCTCTTCCCGCAGTTTACTTTGTAGCGCACTTATGATATAATCTGTCGCTTCTACTCCAACGTCAGCTTGCAGTAGCAAAGACTCAATTTCCTCGACAGCATCTTGATTGAGTGGCCCTTGACCGACGATCGCTTTTAACTGATTAACAATATTGCGTCGAGTTTTGTCTAAACCTTGGCGAAGTTTCTTTAACCAGGTAATCTCTTCAATAGAAA
>JBAVZX010001255.1:0-2488 GCA_049589015.1 Phormidium sp.
TTTGAATCCAGATCTCCCCTTAATAAGGGGGACTTTGAATTCGGTTCCCTGGTAAAAAAGGGGACTTTCAATCCGGTTCCCCCCTTGGTAAGGGGGGTTAGGGGGGATCTAACCGACATCTTTGTAACTAACAACTTGAGTTATTTAGCGAACAACTGCGCCGCATTTATGATAGCGAGAAAAACTATGAAATTGACTCCTTCTTTGTTGATATTTTTCCTGCTGCTATTGATTTCTGGTTGTAATCAAAATCAGAAGACAACGGCGGAAGTTATCAAATCAACTCCACCGCAAACTGCACCTAAACCAACGTCAGTTAAATCTTATACCAAAGAAGCAAAATTAGTTGCCGTTGGCGATTTGTTAATGCACATGAGTTTAACTCGATCGGGTTACATTCCCCAACAGAAAACCTATAATTTTGATGGTTTTTTTACTGAAGTTAAGCCGATTATTTCTAGTGCAGATTGGGCGATCGCAAATGTAGAAACCACATTAGCAGGTGCAGAAATGGGTTACTCAGGCTATCCGTTATTTAATGCTCCAGCACAATTAGTAGATGCTGCCAAAAAAGCCGGATTCAATGTTTTAACAACGGCGAATAATCACTCATTAGACAAAGGAGAAAAAGGATTAATTAACACTATTAATAATATTCGATCGCGCAAAGTCGCGTCAACAGGCACAGCCAGATCAGCCAAAGAAGCAGCAGAAATTTTAATGGTCAAGAAAAATGATATTAACATGGCGATTTTAGCTTATACTTATGGAACAAATGGTATACCAATTCCCAAAGGCAAAGGTTATTTAGTATCCCTAATTAACGAAGGGAAAATTATTAACGATATCGCTAGAGCCAGAAAACAGGGAGCCGATGTAGTGACAGTTGCCTTACATTTTGGCAATGAATATCAACGCCAACCTGATGCAGCACAAAAACAATTAGTAGAAAGGTTAATTAAAGCTGGTGCAGATATCATTCTCGGCAATCATCCCCACGTTGTTCAACCTTACCAAGTTTTTAGAGTTAAGGGTAAAGATGGGAAATTAAAAACTAGAACGGCGATTTATTCACTGGGTAATTTTGTGGGTAATCAAAATGGTAAATACCGAAATTTGGGAGTGATATTTTCCGTGAAAGTTCGCAAGACTTTTCCGCAGAAAACTGTAGAGATTGCTCAGGTGGAGGCTTTACCTAGTGCGATCGACAAATACACCCTAAACAATAAACTCAACTTTCGCGTTTTACCCCTCAGTGCAACTTTGTCTCGCAAAGAAGTTCCGTATTTATCTTCTCAAAAACGCTTGGGTTTAAAAGATGAACTATTTGAAATGAAGAGTCATGTAAAATCAATGGGAGAGTACAAAACAATTACAGTAAAATAGAACCAATCCGCCAAATTCGCAAATCAGCATCTCTCAAACTCCCAATTAGCTAATATATTCGATAATTAATAACCGCAGATAATTGAGGGTTTCCACATAGCGTTTGATTTGGGGATAATCAGATTCATGGTCAAAATACCACTCGGTAAAATAAGGAACGTCAAAGATTTTTAGTCTTTGTAAATTCTCTGCTATTTCTTGAGGATTTTCTAAAGTATCATTGACGATAACTTGCGCGGTATATCCTCGAATATCATTGGTAAAAATTTCGATGACACCTAAGATAGTGAACTCTTGTGACTCTTCCCATAATGCTATTTTATGCCTTTCTTCTTTGGTGTGTTGATAATCAGTTAGCAGTTGTTTGGCTATGCGATCGATATATTCTTTAGCAGCTTTGGTATTTTCGGATTTGTTTTTTAGGTCTAAGTTTTGCATGGTATTACTCAATTTTCCCCGTATGATATGATTTTTCCATCTCTTTCTATGAGAAATTCAATGCCTTTATTCCATCTTAATGCACCATTAGGTAAGAGTTTCTTTCGCGCACCTTTTTTATTAAAGTTACTGGCTTTTCTCAAGTATTTTAAATAATCACCTGTAAAACCGTGCCTATCAGCATGATCAACAATACTATTGGCTAAAGTGGGATAGGTTGCTTTATCCCATTTTTCCATAAGACTTTTGATTTCTGCTATCTCTGCATCTGTGTATCCCTCAAACAGTATTTGTTCGTATGGATCGGTTTTTTCAGTTTGATTGATATCATCTTGGTTATTAGGGTTCATTCAAAGATATTCGGTAGCTATATTAAGCAGGGGAGTGTAACAGAAAGGGATCGGACGAGAGGAGATTGTTTTAGCTTTTCATCTACCTCATGTCAGACAATATACTGAAATTGCAGAGTTAGCTATTAAAAGTAGATCTGCTTCATCTCCGCCCTTGATTCCTACATCGTACAAAACTCCCTGATACTGCCATTCAATTAAAGAGTAAGCACTAGCACCACAACCGACATTACGATCGCAACGCCTTGATGTTACGGACAAAGGAAACGTTTCCAGGCGATCTATCTTTAGTAGGTTATTGCCCTGTCCAATTT
>JBAVZX010001256.1:0-1799 GCA_049589015.1 Phormidium sp.
ATTCTATTCTAGGCAAAAAATTGACGAAAGTTTAACGACTTATATCATGTCCGGTTAATCAGTCATAGTATCCTTAATTCAAAACCCTGTAGAGACGTTGTATACAACGTCTCTACAGTATGGATAGATATTACACCCCATAGCCAAAAAACCCAGTTTCTTCAAGAAACCGGGTTTTTGGAGTCTCTTCCCTAACTTCTACATTACTAACTCAGTAAATCTGGATAGCGATAAACAGGTAATTCATCTACTCGCATTTCAAAAGGTACAGTTTTACTTGCAGGCGAAGAAACTCTAATTTTGGCTTGTTTGGCTATACGTTTAAGAACACCACCAATTTTTACTAAAGATTTTAAAACTTGCCAGTTAATTATTTGATCTGGGCATTCAATAATTAGTGTTGGAACTTCGCTATAAGTGGTAATATACCACTCACAATTAGAGAGTAATGTTTGCTGTTGGGGATGACAAGCATCATAAAAATATTTGGCAAGCATCTCTTCCAATTGTAGACGCTGTAAAGTATCTTCCAAGCCGGAAGCATTAGGTGGTAAATCTTCAAATGGTAGAGAAGAATGATTCATAATAATCCCCCATCTCTTCAATCAGAGATTGCTGCTTTAGTACGGGGACAAGTTTCTAAATCCTGATTCACGGAAATTTCAGGTTTTAAACCAATCCAAGCATTAATTTCCTCTAAGTTAAATCCCACTGTCAGCACATCACCAACTTGGATTAATGGACGACGAATTAATAAAGGATCTGCCATCATTAATTCTAATGCCTTGTCTTCATCTAAAAACTCAGGATTTATCTCACCTGATTTAATTCGAGGTGCAGTATAATTAAACCACTCGCTAACAGGTAAATCTCCAAAAAACGGACGTAGTTTCTCTTTAGTCCAAGTAGTAGTTAAGAGATTTTCAGGTTGGATTTCGTGTCCAGCTTCTAAGAGTAAAGCTTTTTGCTTTTTATTATTGATACAACCTGGTTTTTCGTAAAAAATTACAGTAGACATGGGAGGTTGATTGTGCTGAATTTACGGCAGAATTTAAGATAAGGGAAATTGTTGATAGCTGTACATAGTTGGGGAGAGTTTATCAGCTAATAAATCAACAATTTGAGCAGGGGACATTTTGCTACAGCGGATTTTTCCTGGCATTAAAATTACATTAGGTGCAGAGGAACAGCATTTTAAACATCCGGTATATTGAATGACTACTTGGTTTTGCAAACCCCGATCGCCTAAAGCAGCTTCTAATTCTCGACTCAGCTTTTTGCCACCTTTTTTCATGCAACCAGACTTTTCACACATTAATATTTTTACTTTCTTAGATTTAGGCGTTGCTTCTACAATATCTACCGCTGGTAAGTAGTCATTGTGGCAATCTTTTTCTGCACATTCACTAACTTTATTAACTTGATATGCTGTTAACTTAGGTAAATCTGTAAATCGCTTTTGTTTTCTTTCTCCAGATACTTCAATGCGATCGCCTGGACTTAAAACCTTTTTTAGCTTTACCCTTGTCTGTTTCGGTATCTTAATTTGCAATACACTATTTTCTACAGCCATTCGCAAAGATTTAATTGTCCCACTTGACTTAGTTTCAAAACCTAAAAACTGTCCTTCTAAAAAGAAATTTGACTGAGGTTGAAAATTACACATATCCATAGTCGTGACTCCTAAATCTTTGCAAATTTGGACAAGTTTGTAGTAGCGACTTCAGTCGTACCTTCCTAAAATAGAAGGACTAAAGTCCTCACAACAAGTTTGTAGTAGCGACTTCAGTCGTACCTTC
>JBAVZX010001257.1:0-4103 GCA_049589015.1 Phormidium sp.
AAATACACCTTCTTGTTGCCAAAATTTGCGTTCTGCACCCCAAAAACATCCCATTCCAAATATTGCCATTTCCATTGCTTCGGGAAAGGGGGGTTTTAAAGGATTACCATTAACAAAATGACGCGCAGGTACAGTCATTTGTTCCTCACGTCCGGGTAATGCTTGATCTGGAGTAGGTAAGCTAAGTTTTTTGCCAAATCCGAATAATCCCATAAATTCTTAATTTTGCTTTTTGATCGTTGTCTTTACATTTCTTAATATAACGCAATTGTCAACTTTTATGGCTACAAAATCCTAAAATAGGACAATGCCCAGACTAAGAGGCGAAAAGTTTCCCGTGAATCAGGAAGTAGAATATACAGAAAAAGAATTGCAAACTCTCCGAGAAGCAGTTTTAACTAGTGGTATTGCTGTGGTAATGTGTGAGTTTACCTTAATTTCAACTCCGATTGAGGTTGCTACTTTAGCTAAGGAATTAATTAAAGCGGCGAAAAAGCATCCGCATAATCAATTAATTCAAACTTTGTTTGGCGAAGCTGGGGGAAAAAAGCAATCTAAACAAAAGAATCAGGAAATTAAGGTGAATGCGGAGAATGCGTTGGAGATTGCGATCGCGCAAATTAACCATGCAATACTCATTTTACAACAAAAAGCCCCGGAAGAGATATACGCTTACAAAGAATTTATCTATGCTTGCGCCGAAAGAGTTGCTAATGCTGCGGGTGAAGGTTTGTTTGGTACAGGAAAGAAAATTAGCAAGAAGGAAGCTGCTACTTTAGCGCAATTACAATTTGCTTTGAGTTTGTAATTTTTTTAGGTTCTCCAAAACAGTTTGAATCTAGTAAATAAACTGACAATATACCCAACAGTTAAAGTGTAAAACACACCTTTGAGAAACCCATGCAAAGGAGTTTGAACATTGGCAATTACAAATTTTTCAATTCCCAAGCCAATAAAAATCGGCCAAACTAAATTCGCAAATCCTACATACCCAATCATTGGATTTTGACCATTATCAATCAACAAATGTAGAGGTTTTTCAATTGCAAAAACCTCTATTAATATCGTAAATATAATCAATACAAAAAACGCAATTCCTGTAGTTAGAAAGAAGTAACTGTAAGTAGCCGGATCTTTCTTGATTCCCCCTTGGTAAGGTTCAAAAAGTAAACCTAATACTAACCAATAAACACCCCAGTAATATAACTTTTGAATTAAAATTTCTGTTTCATTATTTGGTCTAATTAACAAAAAACGAGTTAAATAGCAAATAGCTGCACTAACTAATGTTGTTTGCCATACCCATCTAGCTTGTAAACCAATGAGTAAGATTAAAATATTAGCGAATAACAGAAAGATGATGGCTAACAACTTATGATTATTCGTTCTATTAAAATCATTATCGAATTTAGGTTTTTGTAGCCAATTTAGAATTAAGTCTCCGGCGATCGTTCCCGGAATCACTATAAACAAATAAGATAAATAATGAAATTTAAATAGCCAAGGTACAGGAGAAAATGACCATAATGCAGCAGTCCAAGTATTAGCAACTGTAGAAGATAGACGCACAGCAAATAATAATCCGATTAATCCCACACGCAACCATAAATTATTTCTCGTAAATAACCAAATTATCGAACCAAAAACGGCAGTATTTGTAAGGACAATCAAAATAATATCGCTGCGGGCTAAAGAAAAACCTACGCCATTGGTGTAACGGATTCCAGAAATAATAATAACTGCCAATATCCAAGCGGCAATTGTAATTGCTTGATGGGGGATTTTCCTCCAATTATTTGGCAAGCGCACAAACATGAAAAATAAGATCACAAACCCGATTAAAGCAATTATCCATTTGTTTGGTACTGAATTTTCTGCTATTTTCCCTGGTCGAAAATGCTCAAGAAAAATAGCGAATGCCCCTAGAAAAAAGCCTCTTTTGAGAATATAAAAGACTACATTTATTTTGTTATTAATTCCTGGTTTAATCCGGCGAAAAAGTGCTAAGGGAATAGATGCACCCATAGCAAATAAAAACAAAGGAAAAACTAAATCAACCCAGGTTAAACCAGACAAATTAGGATTGTAAGTGTGAGTTGGTGGCGGTTCTTGGGCGTGGTACATCCAAGGGGGTAAAATTCGGTAAGAAATTGTCCCCGATAGCACCATTGTTAAAACTGCGAATCCGCGTAAGGCATCTAAAGAGTAGGCGCGTTTTTGATCGGAAATGGTAGTTTCCCTTTGTTGATTTGAATTCAAGTTTTAACCCCAAGTAAATAAATCAGCGGTGGTTTTGCGACAGCAATAAAGTCTGGTTTGAATTTCATGCTTGACTATTGCATAACGCCAACCTAAAAGTACTCCTTTTTGATAAGGTGTGGGATAACCATTAATTTTTGGTGATTCTTCGCAGGGAGTACGACAAAGAACTTTGCCTTCGGCGTATCCTTGCCAAAATTCTGTGGCTTTTTTGCCGGAATTATGTAATTGTAATCGGTAATCAGCCATGAGTAATTCGATTTGCATTAAGTGTTGCTGAATTACTTCTCCGCCTTGCAACCATTTCCACAATTGGTAGGATTTATGTCCCCAGGATTTTTGCTGACGAATTGCTTGCCAAACTTTTTCCCAGTGTAAGGGATAAGTTTGTTCTAATAAGGCGATCGGCATTTCATCTGCTAATGCTTCTTTTATACCTTTGGTAGCTTGTTGATATTGTTTCCAAGCTGCTTCTAAACAGAGAAATGATGCTTCACAAGTTTTCAGTTTTTGATCTGCCCAACGGTTTTGCATAGTTATTTTTCTTTAAGTTTTTTGAATGTTTACAGATATTGTGCTCAGATGTTTTCTATAATTATTGCGGTTCATGTTTTGTACTCCTCCACTGTTTTATCTCCTCACTGTTCTGTTCAGATCGAAGTATCTGCTATTAACTAATATATGACTATTCCGACCTGGATTACTCTGTCTCGTCTTTTGGGGTTGCCATTTTTACTCTATGGCTTACATTATCCAAGTACGTCAAGCCGTTGGATATGTTTGGTAATCTTTCTTATCGCTGCGAGTACAGATTGGCTGGATGGCTATTTGGCAAGAAAACTTAACCAAGTGACGGATCTGGGGAAGTTTCTCGATCCTTTGGTGGATAAACTTCTGGTTTTAGGGCCATTATTGGCGCTGATCGAATTAGGTCAAATACCTGCTTGGGGTGTGTTTTTAATTTTGGCGAGAGAGTTGGCGATCGCAGGTTGGCGCGTCAATCAAACGACTATTTCCGGCGCAAATATTTGGGGGAAACTAAAAACGGTTAGTCAAATTTTAGCGATCGCCCTTCTAATCGCACCTTTACCGACAAATTGGCAAGTATATTCTGTAATTGCTTTTTGGATTTCTGTTGTTTTCACCTTGATTTCAGGAGTTATATATGTTTTGCCACCAAATCCAAGTAACAATGAATTTTCTCAGTAAAATTTTACATAGAAATTTAACAATTTGGGCAAAACCCGGTTTCTTTATAATCATTTCACGGGAAAAGATTTCCAGAAACCGGATTTTTTAGTTGGTGTTTTTAACGTCTGAAATCCATTGTGAACGGTTGATTATCTAGTTTTCCACCCCCAACAACCGACTGAATTTGACCATTGCGGAAAGTGACGATTACAGTTCCCGAAGCATCTGCATTACCAGAGTTAGTTAAGGTGATTAATAGCTGGTTTTGCGGGCCATTTACCCAGTTTCCACCAAAGTTAATTTGACTCCCGTTAGTAGTTCTTAATTGCAATCTTGCTGTGTTATCAGCTATTGTGTCTAGTGTGACGCGATTGATTGTCTGTGTAGGACGACCAACTATTGCTAATGTTCCCCGTCCTGTGGCGACCGCTGCTTCTACAGATTGGGGAGTTGTGAGGATAATGGTAGCAGGTGCGATCGCAGTTATTCCCAGCAACATAGATGCTGCTATACTGCCAACTTTAGTATTTAATCCCATGTTTTTCCTGTTAAGTTTAGAAACTCTTTAGTTAAAGAATATGATTCACTGTCTTTTGTTCCCCAAATTTTTTAGATTCTGGAAAAATGTAGAGACGTTGTATACAACGTCTCTA
>JBAVZX010001258.1:0-5686 GCA_049589015.1 Phormidium sp.
TACATTTGTACTCCATTTTTTAGCCACTTTTTATTTTCCTCTATTCGCTACAAGAGAAGTCTGTTTTTCTTTCCCATTTTAAAGTTTAGACATCGCACCGCAGGTGCGATAGTCTAAACTCCAGTATCAACGAATAATCGAAAAGTATTGGCTAATTCACTGACAATTTGGAGTATCAGTTAGCTAGTTTTTTACAATAAAAAGGGGGTTTTCCCCCTTAGTTATATTTTGAATCAGTGGTCAATCGAGGGGTGGGTGGTGGGCAAAGAATTAACCTGACTTTCTTAGCCAGGTTTTGATAATTCATGAATAGTTAAATGATGTTATTGGTTGCGTTCAAGTCGAGTGCGAATCTGCGCCTTGTGTTTGGCGCGTCGATCGCGTACTGCATCGATATCCGCTAATCCATATAGCCTGCGGGCATATTCGAGAAGTTCTTTGAGAGTAGCGTCAGCATAATCAATTCGGAACTGTGTGTTATGTTCTTTCCAGTCAAATTCGATTTTACTATTGCTAAAACGAGCTTGAGCTTCAAGTTCGCGTCCGCTTTCTTCCCGCAATACTTCGATTAACATTAAGCGACGTTTTTCATCAATTGAAATTACACGGTCTAGTGCTTTAGTTACAGTTGCAGTAGTCATTTGTTCACCTTTAATTTCGGTTGAATTGTTCATCAACATCGCAGCAATCGCTGCACTTAAATAATTCAATTTTTTAGTTGTCGAATTTCATAGTTAAGTTGATAAAAAACTTCCCCACTACCAAACTAACGGTAGTGAGGAGTTATTGATTAATTAGCTGCTATTGCGACTTATTGCAAATCGTCAATTTCATCATCAACATCAGCATCTTCATCCACATATTGTGAGTTTGAAATAGCTCCAATTTCACTACGAGCAATCCGTTCGTTGCGGATACCTCGATGCTTGGCACGACGAGCGCGAATTGCATCCATATCGTTCAATCCATACAATATGCGAGCAGCACGCATCAATTCTTTGAGTGGTGTGTCGCTGTAATCTGCACGAAACTGAATGTTATGTGTTTCCCAATCAAATTCAGTGCCGTTAAAACGAGCTTCATTATTTAGCTCTCGTCCCGATTCTTCCCTTAAAACCTCTAACACCATTAAACGCAGCTTTTCGCTATAATTGATGCACTTATCGAGTGCTTTTACGTGAGCTTTTTGAGCTTTGTTGGTATTAGCTGTATTGGTTTTACGAGCTTTATCAGTTGTAGCCATTTTGCCTTTCCTTAATTCAAATTAGTTCATATCCACAGCAGCGATCGCTGCTTTTCAACTTTCAATTCAATTCAGTTAAAAATTGCTTTTGAACAGCTTAAAAAAATTACTCTGCTAATAAATAGCAGAGCATTTTGTGATTGCAGGATGAGGAATAAATAGCGAATGAAGCAGATTAATCTAAGTCTTCTTCGTCCTCTTCTTCATCAGCATCCATTTCGTCCTCACTATCGGAATCATCTTCTTCCTCACCGTCTTCGTCCAAGTCTTCTTCGGAGTCGTCTTCTTCCTCATCTTCATCAGAGTCTAAATCATCAAAATCATCGGATTCATCTTGCTTGTTATAGCTATTGCGTTTCGCTAGCGATTCTTGATTAAATTTGACCAATCCTTTGATCGCTTCTTGAGGGTCAAGCTCAAAAACGTCGTATAGTTTAGCCATAACAAGAGCAATGACTTCGACATCGTGACGTAGTGCATCCGGCTGTCCAAATAAGGCAGGAAACACTTCGTTATTCCAACGTTGCCAATTCATTGTTTTGCCGTTTTTTTTCAACTGCGCGGCAATGTCCAATCCGAGTTTTTCTTTGGTGGCTTGACCTATTTTTGTTTGCAGTCGTTTTTCACGAAGTTGAATTTTGACTCCAAACTTTTTCAAGATAGTAGTTCGGACGCGAGCTAAAAGTGCATCTGCCTGCTCTTCAATAGTAAGTGATGGGCGACTGCTACCGTTAGATTGAGAAGCTGTCGCTCGACTTTTGGAATTAGCAATAGCAACATTGCTTTTGCCATTTGAGTTACTTGTTACGTTTGATGAACGCGAGCCGTTTTTAGTAGTTGTAGCCATGAAATTTGATTTTAATTAAACTACTTCACGGCTATTTGCGCCGCTAGGCGCTATCAAATTTCACCTACTTATTCGATTCAATTCAATTAATTCAAATAATTCAAAAATTCCTGTTTTGTTAGTTTAGCAATCAGCCAAAATGCGTAAACGAATCGATTAATTAAATGATTCGATTCATCCTTAATAATTAGAATGATTTTGGTTTTTATTAGACATTTGGTTGATGGCAAGCATAACAAAAGCTAGGTTAATCGAAATAGTAAGTTGCGAGTATTTCTTGAAGTGGTATGCGTGTTATTAACGATTGGCTGGGGTTGGCAAAAAAAGGCATCAAGATTGTCGGATTGGAGTATTACACTACTGACCGAACGAAGGTATTGACACAGTTTTATCAATGGGGACAAAAACTGCAATTACCTGTTCTATTTTGGAACTCTGGTTATAGTTGTTTTCAGGAAGTTATTAGTAGGGATGGTCAGTGCATTTTACGAAATACTGGCTTTTCTCCAAATTCTGATGTGCCTCAGTTTTTACTAGAAAAAGGGAGAGAAGGCATTTATCTTCTTGAGGGACTGTTAGACTTTGACGAACACAGTTATACCCGTACATTTCAACTAACGAATGCTTATTACCACTTATCGTGGTCTAACGCTCGTCAGTACTGGGTAATGCTGGAAAACTACATTCAGTTACCAATGAATTTACAGCCTTTGATTCCGGTGCTGACTACCCCAATGCCCGATCGCAACACTGTGCAAAGAATAGTAGCATCTTTCTGTACTCAAAACCTGATGCGTGATAATTCAGCACTTGTTCGAGCTTGTCAGGGATTACCTGAAGGTGAAATCGAGTTGGTGTTGGGACGGTCGTTAGCATTTGCTTCTAAAGTAGAGAAACTGGCAGATTTGGTACTCGACCACAAGGTTAACAAGCTGCGGGGGCGAGGGCTAGAGTTCATTGCTCAACCGGATGTTCCGAATGCAGGTGGTCTAGACCTTTTGGATGAGTCGCTTTCCAGGGTTGCTTCCTTGTTGAGTCCAGAAGCCCAAAAATACGGTTTGAAGTTTCCCAAGGGAATGATCCTTTGGGGGCCACCGGGTACTGGTAAAAGTTTGAGTGCTAAACTAGCGGCTAAGAAGATGGGAGTACCACTGTTAGCGGCTGACTGGGGTTCGATTGTTGGTGCTTCTAGACCTGATTTTGCTTTGCGCGAATTGCTGGAACTAACTCAGGCTTTAAGTCCTACTATTCTCTACTGGGACGATTTTGATAAAGGGTTTGCGGGGTGGGATTCTAATGCTGATGGTGGTGTTTCTCGGCGCTTGTCGGGGAAGTTATTAACTTGGATGCAGGAACACGAATATCCAATTTATATTGTGGCAACTGTTAACCGTTTAGGGATGTTGCCCCCGGAATTAATTCGTCGATTTGATGATATTTTCAACCTACATTTACAAAAGTATTTTCCAGAATTTCGTCATGCTTCTATTTCGCCTTGGACGGATGATGAATGGCGGATTTTGTTAAGGGATTATACGCTTTGTACGCCAGCCGAAATTGGCAATGCGGTGAGAAAATGTGCTGAGGAAATTTACTATCGCCATCAGGTACAAGGTCAACAGCCGGATGAATTGAAGGTAACGTTGGATGACCTCCGACGACAGCGTTATCAGTTTACGCCATCAATGCTGCGTGATGAGGAGCAGATTCTGGCAATTCGCAATCAGGCGACTTATGCTAAATCTGCTAGTGGTGAGGATCGATCGCGTTTTTCTCTTCCACTACAAGAATTGTTTGGTTAGGGGGACTTCAGCGATCCAAAGGATATGTTTTATGACAGCTTTTCTAATGAAACCAAACCATTCTCTACAAAATCTATTTCTAAATGATATCCTGTCATCAAAGCTGTTCCCAGCAACGGTTTATATCTAGAGGCTAAAATCGGGACAATTTTTTCGCTATTATCCCAAACAATAGTCGCTAAATGTATCGATAATAGAGCTTCACTCCCATCTGCTAATCTAGCAACTGTGGTGGAATATAACGGCAGATTCATTGCACTAACTGCTTGGGGGGGTAAGGTCAGATGATCGTTAAATCCTGTGTCAATGACGAAATCTATAGAAAACTCAGGTTGTTCGGGTAAACGGAATGTTACAGGTACGATCGCTTTGTTGTTAATAAATTTCCCATAAATCATTATAAAATACGCTCATTTGCACCACCGAAGCTGACTGCTACATCATAACCAATTCGGATTGTAAATAATCGGGCTAGGGGGTTCTTTTGCTTTAATTTTAAAGCACTTTCCACCCCAGTAGAATCGATACCATATTCACCTGTTTCTGCATCAATTACGATCATTTTACCGAGGTTTTCACTGGACTCAACTTGTTGGCGAATATCATTTTCATAAATTTGTTGTGCTTTGTGGGCAACTTCTTCAGCCGTCCAAAAAATAGCTTGCATGGTTTTTTACGCTATGGTTTGCAGTTGGAAATTTATAATTTTAGTATGTATTATAACATAATTTTGCATCGGGTTATTCCTCTAACCAAGTTGGCTTCGTCTCTAACGAATATCTTTAGCCAGGGAAGAGAACCCTGGCTGATAACAGAACTTAAAAATTAAGAGGACACTATGATTAAACCAAGACAATTTTTTTAAGCTTAGAAAACAGTTTCCTCTCTTGAACAGATTTAACCCCACGACGAAGAAATAGTTACCTCTACTTCCACCGGAACTTGCTGTAAATACAACTCTCCAGCTTCCACCATCACTTTTTTTAGAATGCGAGTAGTTCTTTTTAAAGTTGTTTGCGGACACTCTAACAAAATTTCATCGTGTACCACACCGATTAACTTTGCCCCAGTTTTGGGTAACAGTTGGAACAAACGAGCGATCGCCACTTTCAACATATCAGCTGATGTTCCTTGAACTGGGTGATTTAGCAACTCGGAAAGCCTGGGTTTTTTTGCCCACCTTCGCCTACGTCCGCCAATTGTACGAATCTGTTTGATATCCTTGGCATACACCGTTCTCCTAATTCTGTCGTGCCATCTTTTAACTCCCGAATAAGCTTGAAAGAACCGTTTTCTAAACTCTTTCGCTTCCTCTAAAGTTAAAAGCACATCATATTTTTCTTCCGCATAAGCTTGTAATTTGGCAGCACCCATGCCATAAATTAATCCGAAATTAACAGATTTAGCGATGCGTCTATCTTCTGAAGTTACCTCTTCTAATGTCTTTCCGGTAATCAAAGAAGCGGTTAAAGTATGCAAATCTTCACCTTTAGTATAGGCATCAAGCATCCTTGTATCACCTGATATTTCAGCGACAATTCTTAGTTCGATTTGACTGTAATCGGCTTTAATAATTTGATATCCAGGTGCAGCAATAAAGCAATTACGCATTCCCTTAGCCGTGCAATTTCTGGGAACATTTTGCAAGTTTGGCTGCTGGCAACTAAACCGTCCAGAACGCGCACCGCATTGTCGGTAACTAGGATGAATTCTTCCGGTTATCGGGTGAATATGTTTTGGTAATGCCTCAGCAAAGTTAGAATACAATGATGCTAATTTCCGATAATTTAGTAA
>JBAVZX010001259.1:0-1677 GCA_049589015.1 Phormidium sp.
GCCCGTTCTTCACCAGTGCGAATCAACAGCGAAGTCAAAGATAGCGAAATTCCTGTCGCTGCTGGAGTTGGGTTAGGAGTCGCCGCTGTCGCTGCTGGAGTTGGGTTAGCTGATACACTGATTCAACAAGAAACTGGGGAAACTCTCGCCATTCCACAAAATCGGTTAATTCTAGAACCGAGAAATTCCCAAAATGCTTATGCTTACTGGGAAATTGACCCAGAAAAACACGCAGAACTACAACAATTGGGTGAGAAAAAACTAGTATTACGACTTTATGACATCACTGGAGGCATTGATTTAGATAAGCAACAAGCTCATTGTGTGCGGGAATATGACTGCGAGGAAGAAAAGCCAGAGTTAAATATTGCGATTCCCCAGAGCGATCGCGATTATGTAGCCGAGTTAGGTTACATTACAGAAGATGACAAATGGTTAAAAATTGCTCGTTCTTCAGCAGTACAAATCAAAGAAATCAAAGATAACGGAATTCCCGCCGCTGCCACAAGTATATTAAGCGGAGTTACCAAAGCAGGTGCAGCCGTTGCAGGTGCAGTTTCCCTAGCTAACAAATCGACTCCCACCACAACAGAAAGTCAAGTATTTTTAGTAGTCCGTGACTTGAAAAATGCAGAAGCTTACTGGGAAATTTCCGAAGCACAGCAAGCAGAGTGGCAAAAAACTGGGAAACAACTGCTGCTACGAGTTTACGACATTACAGGCATTGACCTGAACAAACAACCCGCCAATAGCTTGCAGGAGTACGAATGCAATCCCAAGTCTGAGAATTTAAAGATTGTGATTCCTCAGAGCGATCGCGATTACATCGCAGAGTTAGGCTACATTACTAATGATGGTAAATGGCTGAAAATTGCTCGTTCTGCTTCCCTGCGAATTGTTAATCCATCAACAGAAGACTGCTCCGCAAAATTCATCGGTGGTACAACAGCACCCGCAAAACCACCATCCGGTTTTATCGGTAATACCGCGCCAGTCTTTTCCGATGGAGTGAGTAATACTGCCATATTAACAACCAATGTCATCGCAGATACCAGCAAAACCACCATCCATTTAACGGGAGATTTAGCTAAGACAATCAGTGCAGCAGTTGTTGGACTGGGAACAGCTGCTCCGAAAGTTTTACAGAGTCCTCAAAATGGTTCTACTAAAACAGGCGATCAACCTCAGAGCAAGAGCAGCAGTCGGATTATCCTTGTACCTTATAACGCTCAGAGCGCTTATGCTTATTGGGAAGTTACCGAAGATCATAAGATAGCTCTCCAGCAGCAAGGTGGGAAAAAATTTATGCTGCGTGTTCATGATGCCACTAATTTAGATATTGACTATCAACAACCTCACAGCACTCAAGAGTATCAGTGCGAAGAAACACAACAAGATCAGCACATTACTGTTCCGGTGAGCAATCGCGACTACATTGCAGAAGTCGGTTACTATACCAATGATGGTCGCTGGTTGCGCTTAATTCGCTCTTTTCATGTTCGCGTACCTTTGTCTTTATGATCTAGTCTGCGAAGGCAAACTTCGTTTGTCTAGATGCGGTTTCAACCGCCAACTCACATCTTGCACTCCTGAGCGGAGCCTTGTATTTTCGTTCCCAGGTTGAACCTGGGAACGAGATCTGGGAGGTTCTACCTCCCCTGCTGCAAGATGTGAGCC
>JBAVZX010001260.1:0-3373 GCA_049589015.1 Phormidium sp.
AACCACATGAGCGTTTTATCTTCCCTGAAGAAGTACTCCCTCGTGGTAATGCTCTCTAAGCTTTAAGAAAAATTTTTCATACCAAAAAGACTCCTAATCATTAGGGGTCTTTTTTTGCCGAAAAGCAGAAGGCAGAAGAAAGTTTTGAGTTTTAAGTTTTGAGTTTTGAGTTAATTAACTTCCCCTTATCCCCATTGTCCCTAACTTTCCCAAAATCCCCTTGCTTTTTTTCAAGAGCGTGTTATTTTAGTGAAAGGGCGTAATTGCTCAACAACTCTTTGAGAAAAAGACCGCTTAGGCAACAAGGAGGTGATGCCCATGACAGATAGTAGTATACTCATGGGTCATCAGGTTGCAGTTAGCCGGCTGTGTGCCGGGACCGTTCTCTAGCAGAAGCTTGGTACTCTAACAGTACTATAAGTATCTGTAAGTGCTGGGCTTAATTAGAGGAATCCCGGCAGTCTGGTTGCAATCTGAAGACCCGCTAGACCGCTCTCACATATATTACAGTGGCTAATTAATATCCTGTCACTGTTTGTGAGAGCGGATAGTTATTTTTAGAGTGTTTGCTCATACAACAGTAGTCGGTCAGTTAGTAGATTTAACTAACAATATTGTTAGTGAATCTGTAAAAATTATTTTGTTTTCTCAAAAATAGCAGACACCTAGCAGAAAATTTAAGTAGATTTGCTAATGTAGAGTTAACTTGCATCACTAGTAGCCGTGTGGATGTAGATTGTCACCGTAAAAGACTACTAGAAACTAATCAAAGTACTCTTGATTAGACTAGTTGTAAGCTTATATATTGGGAGTGCTGGTGCAAGGTGTGATAGGTGGAGTCGGAATGGCTCAGAAGACTTCCTAAAAGTTTTCCGTTTCATGTCCCTAAGCGCAAGTCGCGATCGAAGCCTATCAGATATCTACAAAATAGAGTTACCCTTAGATTAAGAAAAGCGATACCCCGCATTGCTTTTCTAAAAGCTAAACTAAGGAGTTAAGCGGGGAACTTAAATGAATCCAGCGATTCTCTATAAGTGGTGTGAGGACGAGAGGAAAATGTCTAAAATATTGTGGAAATCACTGCTGTTCAGTCCGGCAATTCTGGGAGCTACCCTAGCATTTGGCCCTTCAGCGATCGCCACAGAAACGAATTCAGCACCAGCTGATCTGGCGACAGAATTTTTAACAATCAATCCTGAAGAGCAGCCAGAAGTAGCAACCAAAAATCAAGCTTCCGGCAATCAGCTAAAAGCTTTAGACAAGGCACAAAACCAAGCTCAAGTGCCTGTAACGGTGAAGGAAAATACAGTTGCTCAAGCAGCACCGAGTTCATCAATTGACGAAATCATCCGTTACAGCAGAGAAGGCAACCGAGCTTCCGGTCAGGTGACTTCTGTTTCCCAGCTGCGGGACGTAGACCCAACCAGCTGGGCATTCCAAGCATTGCAGTCCTTGGTTGAGCGTTACGGTTGTATCGAAGGTTATCCAGACCGTACCTTTCGGGGGAATCGGGCGCTGACTCGTTATGAGTTTGCCGCAGGTTTAAATAGTTGTTTGGATCGGATTCAGGAACTAATTGCGGCACTACCTCAAGGTTTAAGACCAGAGGATTTAGCTGCTCTACAACGTCTGCAAGAAGAGTTTGCGGCGGAACTGGCTACCCTGCGCGGTCGAGTTGATGCACTAGAAGCTCGTGTTACCAAGGTAGAAGCCCAGCAATTCTCTACTACCACCAAATTGAAAGGGGAAGCGATTTTTGCGATCGCAGATGTTTGGGGCGGTCAAAGGGGTAGAGTCACATACCAAGAACGAGGTATTGAACGTCCCCCCTTCTTGAGAAATCGTTGGGATGTAGAAGATAGAAATAATACTGTTTTCCAAGACCGGGTACGTTTAGAATTCCAAACCAGCTTCACAGGTCGAGATGTTCTACACACCCGGATTTCTGCTGGTAACGCCCAGCGGTGGAATAGTATGCCCAGCACTCCCCTGTTTAACGGTGGTGTGAACAGCGGGTTAGATCGCTATGGTTTTGGAAATGCGGGCCCAACAGCTGAAGGAACCCTACAATATTTTGTTGGTAGTACTGGCGACAACAGCGTAGTCTTAGACTGGTTAGCTTACGAAACAGCCTTCTTAGGTGGATCTAAGCTGTACCTAGCTGCCACAGGCGGTATTCACTCCGACTATCTTGATGTGAAAAACCCCTACTTCTTTGATGGAGATGGCGGTAACGGTTCGATTTCTGCCTTCTCCCAAGCTAACCCGATTTATCGGATTGGTGGTGGCGCAGGTGGAGCAATTAGCTTTGGTTTGGGCGGAATTGGTAGCTTCTTGAAAGGTAGCTCCATCACTGGTGGTTACTTCGCTGGTGGCTCAGGTCTCTTATTTGGTAATGGTAACGCTCCTGGTAGTGCTAACAGCCCACTTGACAAAAATGGTCTGTTTAACGGTAACTACTCTGCTTTGGGACAGTTAGACTTGAACTTCTGCGATACCTTCAACCTAGCTTTAACCTACGTTCACGCTTACCACACCACTGGATCTGATATCTTCTCTGCTGGTGGTAGCAACAATGGACCTGGTGCGCGGTTAGTCGGTACAGGTATAGCTAACTTACCATCTGCTCTGGTATTTGGCGGCAGAGGTGCTACTCCAGTTGTGACCAACTCCTACGGTGTGTCCGGTAACTTACGTTTGAGCAAGTACTTCTCGATTAGTGCTTGGGGTATGTACACTGATGCTACCTTGATTCGTCGTGGTAGTGCTGACATTTGGAGTTATGGACTTGGTATTGCTGTTCCTAACTTGGGTAAACCTGGTAACTTGTTAGGTTTATTCGCTGGTGTTGAACCTTACCTGACTGGATTAGATGCTGGCCCACGTTCTGCTTTCAGTCGTGATATGCCTTGGCACATTGAAGGGTTCTACAAGTTCCAGTTAACCGATAACATTTCGTTGACTCCTGGTGTGATTTGGTTGATGGCACCAGAACAAAACAATGACAATGATGACATCTTTATTGGTACTCTCAGAACAACTTTCTCGTTCTAGGTGAGTCTGACTGAAGAAATTGAACAGCCCTCGTTTTTAACGGGGGTTTTTTGATTAAGGGCTGACGCAAAAACCCGGTTTCTTGGAAAAATCAACGCTTTCGATGATTGAGGTTGACTCAGAAACTGGGTTTTTGATTGTCGCTAAATTTGGCGATCCCACAGATCCTTAAAAGCGAAAAGCATTCAGGACACTGGCGTTTTGACACTCTCCGACCTGAAGGTGCTGAGATTCTTAGTTCATCGAGTCCACTTAATACAGAAAATTACTTTTCTGCACCAGAGGTGGTTCTCTCCCTAAGCGTTTAATAGTTCGGGTA
>JBAVZX010001261.1:0-2894 GCA_049589015.1 Phormidium sp.
AGCCGGATTAACATCACCAACTACTGCCAATGTTAGATTGCTAGGAACATAGTAAGTCTGGAAAAATTGCTCAACATCTTCCCTAGATAAATTCCGCAAATCTCGATCGTAGCCAATTACCGGACGACGATAAGGATGTTCTGTGTAAGCTTTGTCAATAAAAGCTTCAATCATCATACCAATCGGGGAATTTTCTACCCGCATTCTGCGTTCTTCCAGTATGACTTCTTTCTCTTTAAAAAACTCGCGAAACACGGGTTCTAAAAATCTTTCTGACTCCAAAGACATCCACAATTCGAGTTTGTTAGCCGGAAAACTATAGAAATAGCGAGTAGCATCGGTTGAAGTGGTAGCATTTAAACCGACACCGCCAGCTTTTTCTACAATTTGGCCTAGTTCGTTTTGTTTAACAAGTTCAGCTGCTTGGGCTTCAAACCTGGCAAAATCCGCTTCTAATTTAGTAACTTCTTCTTGTTTACCTGCGGTTTTCGCTGATTGAATTTGTTGCCATAAACTATCTAATTTTTCCAAGATAGGTTTTTCAGCTTGGAAATCTTTGGTGCCGATTCGTGTGGTTCCTTTAAAAGCTAAATGTTCTAAAAAGTGGGCTACACCTGTTTTACCTTCTGGTTCATTTGCACCACCGACATCAGCATAAGTGAGAAAAGAAACTACTGGTGCTTGCTTTCTTTCCAAAACAATGAATTTCATGCCATTATCTAGCTTAAACTCGGTGATGCGCTGCATGACTCGATCGAGATATGGCTGAATTGAATCAGCTGTTGCTGTTGGGTTTTGGGTAAGCGCTAGGGCGATTCCTGGTGTTATTCCACACCACAGCATCACAGCGCAGAGAAAGGATATCAGCCTAAGCATAAAAGAGGATAGAGACATTGTTTTCCTAGATCAAATACGTGGGGATGCTTGCTTGATCATTGCTTCCCTACAGATGTTTTTTGGTAACTATTTAATAATTATGCTTTTTTTCTGTGCCAATAACAACATAATAATCTCTAGCAGAAGTCTATACTTTTTCAGCGTAGATTTAGGGAGAGGTTTCTTGTAGGGTAAGCATATAAAGGCAGAATGGATTTAATCAATCATTTCAGCTTTTCCTAGAAATATAATTTATTCATTGTTAACAGTTCTGGTGATTATTTATAATTGCCTTTTTCTAATCTCTTACTTTTTGTGACGTATAAAATTTAGTAATTGCTGGCTAAGAAAGGTGTTTTTTCATAAAAAAAAGTAAAGTTTTGTGCGATCGCTGATGTTTATAGTTAAAGATTATCTTTAAGGAAATAGAGGCAACTAGGGCAAGGAAAGGTTAATATTGGTTAATTATAGCTGCTGTAAATGCTAATACTTCTCGATAGTCTACTCTCAACTGGGAAATCTCCCTGCTGGTCGAACTCAGCCATATATCATCAGTTTTCACCTCACTTAAAATAAGAGATCACTCATTATGGGAATTTTGCACAAAAATCCTCAGCCCCAGTCAGAAGATGCGACGCGCAACCGAATCATTAAGGCTGCACAAAAGTTATTTGCTCGTCAGGGATATGATGGCACAACGACTCGCGACTTGGCTACGGCAGCTGGAGTAGCTGAAGGAACTGTGTTTAGACATTTTCCTAATAAGAAGGCGATTTTAATTGAAGTAGCGACTCAAGGTTGGGTGGAAATTCTCACAGATTTGCTGACAGAATTAAGTGAGATGGGAAGCTATGAAGCGGTAGGGCAAGTAATGCGACGAAGGATGCTAAATTTCCATAAAAATGGTGATTTAATGCGGGTTTGTTTTATGGAAGCGCAATTTCATGAAGATTTGCGCGATCGCGTCCAAACCGAAGTAATTGATAAAATGACTAATGTGGCAGAAGCTTTCTTTGAAACAGCGATGGAAAAAGGGATTTATCGAAAGATGAATCCGCGAATTGTCGCACAGGTATTTGTGGGAATGTTTGCGATCGCAGGTTTCAGTCACAATACAATTATGGAACCCCAAGCTTCACCCCAAGTAATGAAAGAAATGGCAGAAGGCATTGCTGACATTTTCTTACATGGAGTTTTAGCCAAAGGTTAATTTTCAAAACTTATAATTCATCAGATTGTTGACTCTAATCTAATGACTGTATTTCCTTATGACCAATTTGCCAAAGATTATCTGAAAGAATTGTTATCACCTTTAGGAGAGGTGGAAACAAGTCGTAATATTGCGAGTGAAGTGCGGGAAATTGATGTTTGGTTTGCCCCCAGGAGGGAGGTTGCACCCGCTACCCAGTTGGGATTATTAGGACGATTGGCGGCTACTGCGGCGATTTTTGAACCTTACCGGAATGCGATTAATTTGGGTGATGTTCGTAGCTGTATGGGCAAATTGTTTGATGTTTTTGCTTTTTTAGAACGTCAAGCAAGACGAAATAATACTCGTATTGAGGAGACAGATTTACCTTTTCTTTGGATAATTTCTCCTACGGCATCAGAGGCTATTTTGTCAGGTTTTGGCGCTACACTTGATGTAGATAATTGGGGCAGCGGAGTTTATTTTTTCCCAATTCATTGGAAAGCGGGTATTGTGGTAATTCATCAATTACCGAAAACTCAAGAAACTCTTTGGTTACGCCTTTTAGGTAAAGGGAGAGTGCAGCAAGAAGCTATTCAAGATTTAGCAGAAATTCCCGAAAATGATCCTTTGCGGGTTGTGGTGTTGGAGTTGTTAAGTAACCTCAAGACTATATTAGAAGTAAGCCAAAATTTGGAGCCGGAGGAGCAGGATTTAATTATGCGTTTGTCACCACTTTATGAGCAACGTTTAGCTGAAGCTACTCAGCAAGGTATTGAGCAAGGTATCGAGCAAGGTATCGAGCAAGGTATCGAGCAAGGTATCGAGC